>JANXXF010000034.1 GCA_025350775.1 Actinomycetes bacterium | reverse complement strand
GGGCGGCTGCTCGCCCACGGCGTGCTCGAGGGCAAGGTGCCGCCGCTGTGGGAGTCGCGGCCCGAGGACTTCCCGCTCGTGGGCGAGGTACTCGACCTGGCGGCGGCCGGCGGCGGGCTGATCGTCCACTCGCGCTACCTGGAGGAGAAGGCGCGCGCGGCGGGGTACGAGGGGCCGGTTTGGCGCATTCCGCACCCAGCCTGGCCGGTGCCCGTGGTGGCGCCGGCGGGTGTCGAGGGCGGCCCCCTGATCGGCTGCTTCGGCCATCTCAATGCCAGCAAGCGCATGCCGCAGCTGCTGGAGGCGTTCGCGCTGCTGCGCGGCCGCTTCCCGGGCGCGCGCCTGCTGCTCGTCGGGCCGACCGCGCCGCGCTTCGAGCTGCAGGGGCGGATCGACCGGCTGGGGCTGGGTGACGCGCTCGTGCGCGAGGAGTACGTCCCCGAGGAGCGCCTCTGGTCGTTGATGGCCGCCGCCGACATCCACGTCTGCCTGCGCGCGCCGACGATGGGCGAGACCTCCGGCAGCGCGTTGCGGGCGCTCTCGCTGGGCAAGCCGCTCGTTGTGAGCGACGTGGGCTGGTTCGCTGAGCTGCCGGACGAGGTCGCGCTCAAGGTGCCGGTCGACGAAGGCGAGCCGCAGACGCTGGCAGTGGCCCTCGCCGTGCTCGCGGGCGACGCGGAGGCCCGCGCGGCCCGGGGCGCCGCGGCGCTCGCGCTGGCTCGCACCGAGCACGCCGTCGACCGCGTCGCCGACCTGTACGCCGCCGCCCTCGAGCAGGCCGCAGGCGGTCGCGCGGTGGGCGATGCTGTGCTCGCCGACGTCGCACAGGCCGCCGCCGCCGTCGGCATCGCTGCGGCGGCGCCCGAGGCGGGGGAGCTGGCGGCGCGGCTCCGCGAGGTCGGCCTTGGCGGGTGAGGATCTGAGGCCCGGCCGGGCAGCCGTTGTGCTCGCGCGCGTCCCGCTGTTCGCCCGCATCCCCGTGTGGGCGTGGCTCGCCGGGCTCGTCGTCCTCTCGACAGGGATCCGCTACGCGCTCGGCCGGCGCCTCGTCGCGCCGTGGATCATGGTCGACGAGCTGATCTACTCGGAGCTCGCCAAGGGCTTCGCGGCAACCGGCCGCTTCCTCATCCGCGACCAGTCGAGCGCCGCCTACGGCCTCGTCTACCCCGCGATCATCTCGCCTGCCTGGGCTGCGTTCTCGGCGATTCCCGACGCGTATGCCGCCGCGAAGGGCATCAACGCGCTCGCGATGTCACTCGCCGCGATCCCGGCGTACCTGCTGGCTCGCCGCGTGCTCGGCCAGTGGAGCTCGCTCGCCGTCGCCGTGCTCACGGTTGCCGTGCCGTCGATGCTCTACACGGGCGTCCTGATGACGGAGAACGCCTTCTACCCGCTCTTTCTCTGCTCCGCGCTTGCGCTCGTCGCGTACCTCGAGACGCCCGGTTGGAAGCGCGCGCTGCCGGTGCTCGCCGTAACAGCGTTGTGCTATCTCACCCGCGCCCAGGCCGTGGCGATCGTCCCGGCGATCCTCACGGCGCCGCTCCTGCACGGCTTTTACGAGCGGCGGTCGCTGCGCTCCGTCGTGCTCGGCGCGCACCGCTTCCTCTACGGCCTCGTCGCCGGAGGGGCCCTGCTCGTGGTCGTCGCGCAGGTGGGCCGCGGCCGGTCGGTGCTCGGCGTGCTCGGCGCGTACAAGGCGGCGACCGACTCGAACTACTCCGTCGGCGAAGTTCTGCGCTGGCTCTTCCGACATGTCGCCGAGCTCGACCTCTACCTCGGCATCATCCCGTTTGCCGCGTTGCTGGTGATAGCACTCCAGGGGCGGTCGCTGCCGCCGCGGGCGAGGGCGTTCACCGCGGCCGCCGTGACGCTCACGTTCTGGCTCGTCCTCGTCGTCGCGGCGTTCGCGTCCCAGCCGTCGGTGGTGCGCGTCGAGGAGCGGAACATGTTCTACGTCGCGCCACTGTTCTTCGTCGCGCTCCTGCTCTGCGTCGGCCGCGACTTCGTCCGGTCGAGGCGGGCCGCCCTCGTGGCCGCGGCGGTCGCGGCGGCGCTCCCCGGCCTGCTCCCGTTCGAGAAGCTGATCGGCGTCCCGGCGATCTCGGACACGCTGGCGCTGATCCCGTGGTGGCGGCTCCAGGATCACCTCGTCTCGCTCGGCGACATCGCGTACATCGTGGCGGCGTGCGCTGTCGCGGCGGCTGCGCTCTTCCTGCTCGTGCCGCGCCGCTACGCGCTGGTGCTGCCCGTGCTCGTCGTCGCCTACTTCGCCGCCGCGCAACAGCCGATCGAGTCGTCGGCGCACGGCATCCAGCGGGCGTCGCTCGGCTCGCTCTTCCAGGGACAGACAACCGGCGTGCGCGACTGGATCGACCGCAAGGTGGGCCGCGACGCCGACGTCGCCGCGCTCTGGTCGGGCAACACCTCGGTCTTCGTGATCTGGCAGAACGAGTTCTTCAACCGTTCTGTCGGGCGCGTCTACAACCTCGGCCCCGCGACGCCCGGCGGGCTGGCCGAGACGACGCTCAAGGTCGACGGCAACAGCGGTCTCCTGCGCGACCCCGACGGCCGGGTGGTCAATCACCGTTACGTGCTCACCGACACCTCGCTCGAGCTGGCCGGCAAAGTCATCGCGCGCGACGTGAAGAAGGGCGTCGTGCTCGTCCGCCTCGATGGGCCGATGCGCTCGACGACGAAGGTCGCCGGCCTCTACGCCAACGACACGTGGTCGGGCCGCAAGGTCACCTACACGCGGCTCGGCTGCACGGGCGGGAGCGTGACCGCGCAGCTGCGCAACGACCCGGCGCTGCGCGAGACGCCGGTGACGGTGGCTGCGACGGCGGCCGGAAGGAAGGTCGGGCGCGTCTCGATCGCGGTGCGCAAGCCCGGCGCGCTGCGAGCGCCGCTCGTGCCCCGTGGCGGCACCTGCGTCGTCACGTTCACCGTCTCGCCCGTGACGGTGCCGGCGGTCGCGACGAACGGGGCCAACCCCGACCCGCGCGAGCTGGGCGTCCACTTTGACCGCTTCGACTTCGCGCCCGCCCGGCGCGGCGCGGCGTAGGCCGGCCCGGCGGCCAATGGCGATGCGG
>JANXXF010000028.1 GCA_025350775.1 Actinomycetes bacterium | reverse complement strand
TTTTGCTTCCATTTCATCATTATAAACAGTAGCAGTGCCATGGGCCGATATAAAATCAAGATCTCCGCTTGAAACGGCTGCATCCTTCATCGCAGTATTAATTGCAAATGCCAGTTCTTCGCCGGTGCGCGCTACGTCGGCAGGGCGCCGTGAGCCGGCGGCCGTGGCACCGCCGGCGCTGGCACCGGCCGCGGCACGCCGGCTCTCGCCTCGGCTCGCCTACGATGGCCCGATGAGACTCGGCATCCACTTCGGCAACTTCTCGCTTCCGGGCGGCCCGGAGGCACTGGCGCCGGCTCTCGCCGCGACCGCCCGCGCCGCGGACGAGGGCGGCTGCTCCCACTTCACGCTGATGGATCACTTCTTCCAGATGGACACCCTGGGCGGCGCCCGCGAGCCGATGCTCGAGGGGTACACGGGGCTCGGCTACCTGGCCGGGCTGACGCGGCAGATCACCCTCGGGCTGCTCGTCACCGGGGTCACCTACCGCCACCCGGGACTGCTGGCGAAGACGGTGGCGACGCTCGACGTGCTCTCGGGCGGGCGCGCCCAGCTCGGCATCGGCGCCGCCTGGTACGAGCGCGAGCACCTGGGCCTGGGCGTCCCCTTCCCGCCGCTGGCGGAGCGCTACGAGCGCCTCGACGAGGCCGTGCGCATCTGCCGCCAGATGTGGAGCGACGACGACGGGCCGTTCGAGGGCGTGCACTACCGGCTGGCCGAGACGATCTGCTCGCCGCGCCCGATCCGGCCGGGCGGGCCGCGCATCCTGATCGGCGGCAGCGGCGAGCGCAAGACGCTGCGCCTGGTCGCGCGCCACGCCGACGCGTGCAACCTCTACGGCAAGGGCCCCGACGTGGTGGCGCACAACCTCGCCGCCCTCGACGCGCACTGCGAGACCGAGGGCCGCGACCCCGCCGCGATCGAGCGCACCGTGATCAGCTACGACGACCCGCTGGAGGACACCGACGCCTTCCTCGCCACGGCCGAGCAGTACACCCGGCTCGGCATCGAGCTCCTCTGGGTGAGCGCCCGCAGCGACGACCCGGCCGGGTGGGTCGGGCGCGTGGTGGACGGCGTGCTGCCGCGGCTGCGCGAGGTGTAGGCGGCCTATCAGAGCGTGCGGTTTGCGTGCAGGAGCATGACAACCTCCCTGTAGCACTAGTCGAAAGATGCTGAGCCAGCAAGAGCCTGATCGAAGTCGAACGTCCGCGTCAGCGGTAGCTGATCGATCGTCGCCCGATAGCTCTGGCCGGGCGGCATCCTCCTCGAGAGCCATTCCTTCGCCCCGCGAAGACCCTCCGGATCGTCGGGCGGTTCGAGGTCGGCCGGCAACCCCCGCTGTCCTGCCAGCGACGAAGCGGCTGCGAGGAACCACGCCTCCCATTCACGGCAGGCAAGCACGAGTCCGACCATGACGTCCGGTCGGACGCCCCTCGACCGCTCGAGCAGGCCGGGCGCAAATTCCTTCGGGCAATCGTCGTCGGCGTCGTACACCACGAGCACTCCGCCCCGATCGGTCACCTGCCCTGCGGCCAGGCTGACGTACCGCTCCAGCTGGCCAGGTACGTCGAGCTTCGACCTCGGAAGTCTGACCGGTTTCGGTGTCACGAGAGTCTCGCCGGGAAGCTCACGCATCGCGATCCGGTGGATGAGACCGGGAAGTGCACGAACTTCCCCGTCACCCTCGACGACGCTCGAGATCACGATCATCTCGAGCTGAAGAGGTCGAGCTGTCTCGACGCGTCTCGGAACGCCGCTGCGTGAGGCCGCAACTGATCCAGCCGAAGCAGCTCCCCCGCCGTGAACAGGTGCTCGGCAAGCGCCGTGCGCCCCACGTCGTCGATCGGCCCGATCACCGTCTTCCCGCGATCAACCGTGACGGCGCGCAACGTTTCAGTTGCGATCGCGTCACTGTCGAGCAGGGCGGTGCTGTGGCTGGTGACGATCACCTGAACCCGCTCGCTGGCCTCCGAGAGAGCATCGAGGAGCACCCCGGAAGCTGCCGGATGCAGCGCCAGCTCAGGCTCTTCGATACCGACGAGCGTGGCACCCGGACCCTCCCCGTTGCCCGGCTGAAGCAGCGCCACGAGCACCCCGAGCGCGCGCAGGGTCCCGTCCGACATGCTCGCTGCGGCAAACCTCACGGCCGACCCGGCTCCATCCGCCTCCTGCCGAAACTCGAGCGTCTCGAGCGGGCCGGCTGGAATCCGTTCTACCCCACGAATCCCGGGCACGACGGCACCGAGGTATTCCTCGATTCGCCGCTTCGCGGCTGGGTGCAGCTTCGCGAGATAGGCGAGCACGCTCGCGATGTTCGCACCGTCACGTCTGAGGAGGAGTCCGGGGTCAGCCTTCTGCGGCGACATGATTGCCACCGGATTGAGGTTGTAGAACCCCATGTGAGTGAGGGAGTCGAAGACCGGGCGGAACTCCGGGTAGCCGCTCGCGGTGACCAGGAACAACCTGTCCGGACTCCGAGGTGGTGGCGCAGCGCCGAGCGTCCAGTCGACGGCGCCCTGCTCCACCGTGAACGACTCGGGGGTGCCCAACCCCTCTGCCGGAACGATGACGCACTGCTCCTTCTGCACTGCATAGTCACCGCCCGACTTCGCGCTGACGTCGAATGCGTAACGGCCGGTGCTGCCGGAGGGCAGCTCGAATTCGAGCCGGATGCCGACGTGCGTCGGATGACCGGTGCGGCTTCCCTTCCGACGGACCTCGCCGATGCCGCTTCGCTCCGAGACGGCGAAGCCGAGTGTCACGTCGAGCGCATCCTTGACGAAGCGTAGGGCGTCGACGAAGTTGCTCTTCCCCGCACCGTTCGGGCCGACGAGGAACGTCAACGCTCCGAGTTCGACATCGCAGGACTGGATGCTCTTGTAGTTCCTCAGCCGAACACGGCGGATCAGTGGGGCGTGCACGTCGTCATCGTCGCAGGAAACCGCGACGGAGCGGACGACCCGTTGGCCAGTCGAGCTCGACGAGGGCCTGCGCCATTCACCTCAGAAACAGGGCCCCTACTTCAGATCCTTGTTCGACTCCATGTCGAACCACATGGCGAAGAGCATGAACTGCGCCCCGAAGATCAGCAGGATCGCCTCCAGCACGCCGGTCGCCGCGGTGATCCCCTCGCCCAGGGAGCGCAGCACGATCAGCGCGATACCGAGGCCGACGCCCGCCACCGTCATCACCATGCCGAAGAGGTAGAAGAAGACGAGCGGGTGGAAGTCGCGGATCACGTACTTCACGCGCAGCCGCCAGAAGAAGGCGCGCAGCAGCAGCCACGAGATCGTCGGGATGACCCTGCTGATCTTCATGCCGGAGCGCTCGCCGACGCCGTAGACCGGCTTCTGCGGGAAGTCACGGACGCGGGCGTTCCAGACGTTGAGGTGGACGAGCAGGTCGTTGGGGAAGCCGTAGCGCGGGTACAGCCGGTGCAGGTCGAGCCGCTCCAGCACGGGTAGCGCGATTGCCGTGTAGCCGGACTGCGAGTCGGCGATGTGCCAGTAGCCCGAGGCGATCTTGGTGAGCATCGAGAGCACCGCGTTGCCGAGGTAGCGGTGGTGCGGGATCAGCTCCCAGGCCTGGCCGGTGAAGAGGCGGTTCGCCTTCGCATAGTCGAGCTCGCCGCGGGCGACGGGGGCGACGAGGCCCTCCAGCTCGGCCGGGTCCATCTGGTTGTCGGCAGCCATCACCGCCGTGACGTCGATTCGCTCCTCGACTGCGCGCCGGTAGCCGGTGACGATGGCGGCGCCGACGCCGCCGTTGCGCTCGTGGCGGATCACCTGGACGCGCGGGTCGGCCGCGGCGCACTCGTCGGCGCGCGCGACGGTGGCGTCCCGCGAGCAGTCGTCGACGACGTAGATGCGGTCGACGAACGCCGGGATCCCCGCGAGCGTGACGGGCAGGAGCTTCTCCTCGTCGTACGCGGGAACGACGACCGCGACGCGCTTGCCCTCGTACACGCCGGCCCGCCCGGCTCAGTCCGCGGTGCGAGCCCGCTTGACGAGCCGCGTGGACGGCTCCCAGAAGATCGCCGCGAGAAGTCCCACCACGAAGCCGATGACGAGGCCGACGGCCCCGCCGGAGCGCTTGCTCGGCGCCGAGATCCGCTCAGCGGCTCCGGGCTGCACGACCCGCGACTGCTCGATCTGCTGGTTGAGCGCGATCGAGTCCTTGAGCGCGAACTGCGAGCTCTCGAGGTTGAACTGGCGCTGCTGCTGGAACTGGATCTGGTTCGACAGGCTGGCGATCAGCAGGTACTTCTCGGCGCCCGTCAGGCCGGGCTGCTTGAGCGCGCCGTCGAGCGTCTGCTGCAACGCGTCGCCCTTCGCCTGGGAGGTCGCCATCTCGCGCTCGGCGCGGGCGAGCCGGGCCTGGTACGTCGCGAGCTTCACCTTCGCGTACGACGAGAACTGCGTGACGACATCGGCCGCGAACAGGTCGGCGGCGTCGACCGCCTTGCGGGCCGACGGGTCGACGACGACGACGCCGACGATCGGCGACGGCGCGCCGGCCGACTTGCCGGTGGTGATGCCCGAAATCGTCTGGAACGAGGTGTTGGCCCCGAGGACCCCCGGCTTGATGCCGACCTTCGTGCCGACCGCCTTGAGCGTCGTACGGGTCTTGACGAGCTGGTCGACGAAGCTCAGCTTCGTGGGCAGGCTCTCGACGGCGTTGACGGTGCCCGGCGCGAAGGTCTGCCCGAGGTAGACCGTGGTGATGGCCTGGTAGGGGCGCGACCCACCGCTCTGCGCGACCACGCCGATGACGAGGCCGACCACGACGCCACCGATCGGGAGCCACCAGCGGCGGATGATCGCGAGCCAGTAGCGGCCGAAATCGACCTCCTGCTCTCCGGGAGTCTCGGGCTGGCTCATCGGCGGCCAACCTTAGCGGATACCCAGGACCACTGAGCCTGCAGGCCCTCTTCCAGACCGACCTTCGCCTCCCAGTCGAGCGCGGCGCGGATGCGGCCCGTGTCGGCCGCGGTGCGGGAGACGTCGCCCTTGGCGGACTCGCGCCGGCGCAGGTCGAGGCTCCGTCCGGAGACACGCTCGCACAGCGCGATCACCTCGCTCATCGTCGCCTCGGCGCCGCCGCCGACGTTGTAGACGGCCCCCTGCTCGCCGCGCTCCATGGCGGCCACGGTCGCCGCCACGGCATCGCCGACGAAGGTGAAGCCGCGCGAGGCGGAGCCGTCGCCGAAGAGCTCGAACGGGGAGCCCGCGGCCAGCGCGGTGAGGATGCGCGTGAAGGCCATGTCGGGGCGCTGGCGCGGCCCGTACACGGTGAAGTAGCGCAGCAGCACCGCATCGAGGCCGAAGGCGAGCTCGGTGGCGCGGGCGAGGTGCTCGCAGCCGAGCTTGGTGATGCCGTAGGGCGAGATCGGACGCGGCACGGCGTCTTCCGCCGTCGGATAGCCCTCGGCCTCGCCGTACACCGAGGACGACGAGGCGAACACGACGCGTGCTCCGGCGCGGGCGGCGGCCTCGAACAGCCGCTGGCTCGCCAGCAGGTTGTGGCGGAGATAGATCGGGAAGGCGTCGCCGAAGCTGCGGACGCCCGGCTGCCCGGCCAGGTGGAAGACCCCGTCGATGCCGTCCAGCAGCGGCTCCAGCGGCGCCTCTGCGAGATCGGCGCGGACGATGGCGCGGCCGGCCGCGTTCTCCTCCTTGAGGGCGGCGGCGTAGTAGTCGGTGAAGCAGTCGACGCCGACGACAGCGTGGCCCGCGGCCTCGAGCGCTGCGCAGAGGTGCGAGCCGATGAAGCCTGCCGCGCCCGTTACGAGATACCTGCTCATCGGCCGGGAACCATCGCATACAGCAGCGTGTAGCCGACGAGGTAGAGGCGGCCCACGTCGGCGATGGCGGCCGCGTACTTCCCCTCCGGGAACGTCCAGAGCAGCTTGCCGGTGGCGGCGTCGAGGGCGTAGGTGCGGCGCGCGAGCGTCGAGACGTAGACGACGTCGCCGATCACGACGGCCGAGCCGGAGATCGGGCCGGCGGCCGTGAAGCGCCACCGCTCCTCGCCCGTCGCCGCGTCGAATGCGAGGAAGCGGCCGCTGTACGAGCCGACGAGGACGAGGCGCCGCCACACCGCCGCCGACGCGTAGACGTAGCCGCCCGTCGACTGCGACCAGCGGAGCTTCCCGGTGGAGGCGCCGAACGAGTAGACCTTGCCGTCGGTGGCGCCGATGTACACGCGGCCGAAGGCGAGGGCGGGCGTCGCGTAGAACGTCCCGCGCGCGCCGAGCCGCTCCTGCGCCGACGCCTTCCAGATGAGTGCTCCCGTGCGCGCGTCCAGCGAGTAGACGTGCCCGTCGTACGAGCCGATCACGAGGCGGCCATCGGCGAGGGCGGCGGCGCCCTTCACCTTACCGCCGGTCTGAAAGCTCCAGCGGGCGGCGCCGCTGGCGGCGTCCAGCGCGAGCACCTTGCCGCTCCAGTCACCCACGTAGACGAGGCCGTTGGCGACGAGCGGCGACGACTCGGTCGGCCCGACCGCGGCACGCCAGCGGATGCGGCCCGTGAGCGCAGCGAAGGCGACGACTTCGCCGTCGAGGCCGTCGGCCTTCGAGTTGCACGGCGGACGGTTGAGAAAGCTCGCATAGACGATCCCGTTGGCGACCGCGGGCGACGCTGCCACGCAGCGCCCCGACGGGAACATCCACTTGACCTTGCCGGTGCGGGCGTCGAGCGAGTAGAGGTCGCCGTGGTTGAGGGCGATGGTGAGGCGGCCGTAGGCCAGGGTCGGCGGGAACTCGAGCAGGCTGCGGCGGCCGAACGTCCAGACCGAGCGAAACGGCGGGCGCAGTGCGCTCGGCACCGTGCGCAGGCGGCGGTTGTCGAAGCCGTACGTCGGCCAGACGACGGGCGGCAACGCGGGGCGGGCGGGGCGGGCGGGCACGGTTGCCGCCGGCGTGGTCGTCGTGGCGGCGGGCGGCGCGGTCGTCGTGGCAACAGGCGGCTCGGTGACGACGAACTCGACGGTGGACGAGCCCACGACGTCGCTGCCGGCGTCGCGCGCATAGAGAACGTAGCCGGCCGCCGCCCCGACGCCGGCGAGCGCGATGGCGGCGATTGCACCGGCCAGCGCAGGGCGACGGCGGAATCCGTGCCGGACGCGCGCAAGGGCGGCGCGGGCGGCGGCGGCACGGGCGCCGGCTGCGGCACGGGCGCCGGCTGCGGCACGGGCGTCGGCTGCGGCGGGCGCAGTCGCGGCAGGCGGTGCAACAGCGGCGTCCCGGCCGGCCGAGGCGGGCTCGGGCGGGGCGCCCGCAGGTGGAACCGGCCGCGCCGCCTCGCGGCGCATGGCGGCCGGGTCGGCGCGCGGAGTGGTCGAGGCCGGCGGCGTCGACGGCGGCAGCGAGCCCAGGAGCGAACCGCCGTCGCCCTGTGGCAGCTGCGGCCGGGGCTGCCGACCGGAGCGGAGCGCCGGCGGGCGGCGGGGGCGGGCGCGGCCGAGTCGCAGTCCGAGGAAGGCACCCACGCCGATCGCGAGCAGGACGACCGAGGCTACGTGTCTGCGGAGGAGGGATCTCACCTGGATCCGAGGATGACGCACGGCGCAGATGGCCGACGGCTCACCGGGCGGGCTCGACGGCGAACAGCCGCGAGTAGCCGTGCAGCAGCAGTCGCCCGCCGTTGCCCGAGACCGGCACGTACTCGCCGTGCGGGAAGTCGAGCAGCGCCCTCCCGCTCGCCACCTCGACGCCGAGGATGCGATGGGCGAAGGTGCCGGCGTAGGCGATGCCGTCGACCACGACGATCGCGCCCGAGATGGGCTTGCCCGCGCTCACCGTCCAGAGCGTGTCGCCGGTCGCGGCCGACACGCTGCGGAGCTGCCCGTCGTACGAGCCGAAGATGACGCTCCCGCCCCACACCGCAGGCGCGGCGTACACGTACGAGCCGGCGGTGCGCCGCCAGAGCCGGCTGCCGTCGGCAAGCGAGAGGGCGGTGAGCGAGGCGCCGGTCGAGGACGGGACGAA
>JANXXF010000481.1 GCA_025350775.1 Actinomycetes bacterium | reverse complement strand
CCGTTCTCCAGCTCCGCGAGCACTGCCGCGAGGGCATCCGCGAAGCCGCCGAAGCGCGCCGACGCGGCAAGGCCCTCCAGCCGTACACGCTCCACTGCCCGGCGCACAGCCAGGGAGCGCTGCAGCTCGCCGACGGGCGCGCGGTACGCCGGATGGCCCTTCGCGATCTGGCGGAACAGGTCGTCGAACGTGCCGATCGACCCGCCCAGCAGCACTCCGGCCCGGCGCAGCAGGTCACGCTCGACCCGCTCGACGTCGGGGGCGTTCGGCACGATCAGCACCGGCTCCTGCGGCAGCGCCACGAGGTAGCGCTCGAGCAGGAGGGCCACCTTCCCCGCGTGCGCGGGGCCGGCGAGGAGCGTCAGCGGCATCCGTCTATCCTAGACCCCGGCGGCCGGCGTGAATGCGGGCCGGCAAATAGCCATGCCCGTTAGGGACACGAGTGGTGGAATACGGGGCGGTGCATTCACCGCCCCGTATCGCCGTCCGTCAGCTCAGGCGGATGCGGACTTCGGCTTGCGCCCGCGCCGCGCTACCTGCTGGCCGGGGAGCTGCGTCGCACAGGTGTCGCAGAGGTCCGCAGCCTTTGCACCACGACGTGCATCACCAAATGTGATGCGAAGCACTGCGCCGCGACCCTCGTCGACTTCCTTGCTGCAGTTGTCACACACGAGAATGGTCTTACGTGCCATGTGATACCTCCTCTATTCGCTGAGCTATTCCGGCGCGAATTGTAACGCAGATACACCCGCTCGCACAGAATCCGCTGTCACAATGGTCAGCTTCGCTCGGATCTCGCCGCCAGGTTCCTACCGCGATCCGATTCCCGATCGGACAGGCAAGCGGTCAAGCTCAGCCGCGCTTGCCCGCCGCGCGATGCTTGACGCGGTGGATCGCGACAAACACGATTAACCCACCCCCGACGACGACGGCCGCACCGTAGAGGCCGTAGTGGTTGATCGCGTCCGCCGCCGCCTGGCCGGCGTAGTACGCGACGAGGCTGACCAGGGTCGCCCAGGCGATGCCGCCGGTCGCATTCCAGAAGAAGAACTTCCACCACGGCATCTGCGCCACGCCGGCCATCCAGGCGGCGGTAAAGCGCAGGATCGCGATGAAGCGGCCGATGAACACCGTCTTCGGGCCATGCCGCTGGAAGAACCGCTCGGAGGGCGGGATCATGCGGACGGCACCACGCTCGACGAGCCGGTTCGCTGCGAGCCCCAGCCGGAACGCCAGTGCGGCTGGCGCCGCGACCAGCGCCGATCTCGATCTCCCACCCGCCTCGGCGTGCGCCTCCGCGCGCGTGTGCAATCGCGCCAGCCACTCCCAGCGGCCGAGAATCTTCCGCCCCCAGCGGCGCCCGACGTAGTAGCCGCCGTTGTCGCCGATGATCGCCGCGGCCGCCGCGACCGCGATCACGACGACGATGTCGAAGTGCCCGCGCGACGCCAGGATTGCGGCTGCGATGAGGGCTGTCTCGCCAGGCAGCGGCAGCCCGGCGGACTCGAGCAGGATGAGGACGAACAGCAGCCCGAGTCCGTATGTGGTGAGCGTGTGCGTCATGCCGCGGCAGTCTACGGTCGGGCTCCAACGCCGCTCTGACGGTACTGGTGAGCGCGATCCGTAAGCGTGAGTAAGATCGGGCCTGATGCGGATCGGCGTGCCCAGGGAGACCACGAGCGGAGAGCAGCGCGTGGCGCTCGTTCCCGAGACCGTGGCCAAGCTGATCGCCGCCGGCTTCGAGGTCGTCGTCGAGCGGGGCGCGGGCGAGGCAGCCTCGTTCCCCGACGCGCAGTACGCGGAGGCCGGCGCCACCCTCGTCGACGCTGCCACGGCGTTCAGCGCAGCCGTCGTCGTCAAGGTGCGCACCCCCACAGCCGACGAGTCGTCGCGGCTCGCTCGCGGCGCCCTCGTGATCGGCTTCCTGGCGCCGCTCACCGACGCCGAGGGCGTTGCGCGCCTGCAGGCGGCAGGCGTCAAGGCCTTCGCCCTCGAGTCGATCCCGCGCATCAGCCGCGCCCAGTCGATGGACGCGCTGTCGTCGCAAAGCACGGTGGCGGGCTACAAGGCCGTCCTCGTCGCCGCCGACCGGCTGCCCAAGTTCTTCCCGATGCTGATCACCGCAGCCGGCACGGTCGCCCCTGCGAAGGTGCTCGTGCTGGGCGCCGGCGTCGCCGGCCTGCAGGCGATCGCGACTGCGCGCCGCCTCGGCGCCGTCGTCTCCGCGTTCGACGTCCGCCCCGCCGTCAAGGAGCAGGTCGAGAGCCTCGGCG
>JANXXF010000463.1 GCA_025350775.1 Actinomycetes bacterium | reverse complement strand
AGCGGAACGGGGGCGCCCGCGCTACGGGGCGGGCGGTGACGGGCAGCGGGCGGCGCCGCCCAGGCGCGACAGCAGGCCGCGGTGGCGCGCCACCAGGCGGTAGGCGCGGTCGACGGGGCCGGGCAGCGCCTCGACCACGGGCGCGAGCCAGGCGAGCGCCGGGAGCAGGCGGCACAGCGGCCCGACAGCAGCGCCCGCCGAGGTGCGCTGCCCGGTCGCCGCAACGAGATGCCACGAGTCGAGCCGCTCGGCCTCGGGCAGGTCGCCGAGCAACAGCTCGCCGGCCGCCGAGCTGATCGGGACGAGCGTGAGCCGCCCCCGCCAGTCGAGCCGGGCGACCGCCAGGGCTGCCCGGGCGCAAAAGCCGCAGTCGGCGTCGTAGAGGAGCGTCGCGGCCGGGGCCATGCCGGCAGCGTAGCCCGTCGCCGGCGCGGCCCGGCACGGGGCGGGCGGAGAGCCGCGCCTCGTGCCGGGCCCTGCTCCGGTCGCTCAGGCCGCGGGCGCCGGAACCGGGCGGGCGGACGGCGGGCCCTGACCACCCTGGCCCGGCTGACCGGCGGGGCCACCCTGACCGGGCCGACCGCCGGGGCCGCCCTGGCCGCCCTGGCCGACGTGGTTGAGCCAGCGGTCGACGGCCCGCTCGAGGGTGCCCGGGCGCCACGCGTTCATGAAGTCGGCGTGGGCGCTGAAGCCGCCGCCCGAGGCGAGCACCGTGGTCGCGTCACCGCGGGTCGGGTAGGCGTAGACGATCGACAGCTCCGGCACGGCGACCGGGTGCGTCGTCGGGCAGATGCCCGCCACCGCGTAGGCGACGTGCGCCTTGTGGTCGGCCGCGTCGAGCGACGTGCCGTCCCAGCAGCTCGGGAACGTCACCCGTAGGCGCAGGCGGCTTTCGGCTGCGTCGGGGCACACGAGCGGCGTTGCCGACGGGGCGATCCCGCTCGCCCGGCCGCACGACCAGGCCGCCACGTGGAGCGGCTGGGCGGCGAGCGCGTGCGAGTCACCGGCGATCATCCGGAAGCCGGCCGGGAACGCCGTCACCGGCGACGCAGTGACGCGGCGGTAGTAGACGTGCGCGACGGTCGGGGTGACCGCCTCACCGCCGACGATCAGTGCCGGCAGCCAGTAGGCCGAGAGATCGGCCCGGCTGTCACAGGTCGTGCCGGCGGCGAGCAGCGTCGCCGCGGTCGAGCTCGCGCCCGTCGAGACGTTGCCGACGAACGAGTGGAGATGCGATTTGCCGGGCTGGCCCGGGTAGACGATCGGATCGTCCATCGCCAGGTGGGACGGGCCGCAGACGAGCCGGAACGTCGGCATACCGCCAACCGGGCCGAACCTGCCGCCGAGCTGGGCACCGTTCGTGCCGGCGGCGCCGAGGCCAGGCCCGGGGCGATCGGGAGCCGCTTCGCGCTGCCCCTGGCCCTGGAGCTGGCCCTGCGCCTGGCCCGGCCCCTGCCCCTGCCTTCCGCCGAGCCCGAGGGCCGCGGGCGACTCCAACTGCATGCCCGGCATCGCCGCCATCCCGCCGGCGCCACCGCCGGGGCCGTTGCCATGCGCCGCGACGGCGACGGGAACCGCGATCAGAGCTGTGAGAAACGCCACCAACAGCGACGTACGAAGCACACGCATGGGAAACCTCCTGGACGAGAGCCCCGGCGCGGCAGACCGGGCCGGTGACGAAGCCCACACTCGTGCAGCGTCGTCAGCGCCACGCAACCGCGAGGTAAGGCGCCGGTAACGTTCGGCTAAGAGTTGCCTGAGCGCCGTCCGGCGCCGCCACCTACCCGATCCGGCGCAACACCACCAGCGACCGGCCCTCGACGTCCAGCGTCCCGGCCGCGGCCACGGCGTGCAGCTCGCCCGCCGGCTCGGCCGTCGACAGCTCGACCGCCCACTGCCGGCCCAGGTGCGACTTCGGCAGCTCGAAGCGCACCTCCTCGGCGTGTGGGTTGACGATCAGCAGGAACGAGTCGTCGAGCTCGGGCTCGCCGAGCGCCGTCACCACGCCCGTCTGCTCCCCGTGGAGGAACAGGCCGACGGCGCGCACCTCGGGGTCGTGCCAGTCGTCCGGCCGCAGCGCGTGCCCGTCGGGCCGGAACCACCACGCGTCGGGCAGCCCCTCCTCGCGGCCGTGGCCGTCGAGGAAGGTGGTTCGCCGGAAGACCGCGTGGTCGCGCCGCAGCGAGGTGAGCCGGCGGGTGAAGTCGAAGAGCCCGACGCCCAGACCCGGGCAGGCGTCGGCGCCCGGGCCGGCGTCCACGCCCTCGCCCACCCCGCCGCCGCCCCACTCGAGCCACGAGACCTCGTTGTCCTGGCACCACGCGTTGTTGTTGCCGCCCTGGGTGCGCCCGCTCTCGTCGCCGGCGACGAGCATCGGCACGCCCTGCGAGAGCACCAGGCTCGCGAGCAGGTTGCGTTGTTGGCGGGCGCGCAGCGCCTCCACTGCAGGATCGCTGGAAGGGCCCTCGAAGCCGCAGTTCCACGACCGGTTGACGTCGGTGCCGTCATGGTTGTCCTCGAGGTTCGCCGCGTTTCGTTTGTGCTCGTACGTGACGAGATCGGCGAGCGTGAAGCCGTCGTGGGCCGTGACGAAATTGATCGACGCCGACGGGCCGCGGCCGCCCGGGGCGAACAGCGCGCTCGACCCGGAGAAGGCGTTGGCGAACGCGGCGAGGCCACCGTGGCCGGCCCAGAAGTCGCGCATCGCGTCGCGGTAGACGTCGTTCCACTCCGACCAGAGCAGCGGGAAGCGCCCGACCTGGTAGCCGCCCGGCCCCAGATCCCACGGCTCCGCGATCAGCTTCACGCGCGAGAGCACCGGATCCTGGTGGATCGCGGCGAGGAACGGAGCGCGCGGGTCGACGTCGAAGTCGCCGCGGACTAGCGCGGGCGCGAGGTCGAAGCGGAAGCCGTCGACGTGATACTCCTCGACCCAGTGACGCAGCGAGTCGAGCACGAGCCGCAACACGGCCGGGCGCCTGATGTCGAGCGTGTTGCCGCAGCCGCTGAAGTCGACGTAGCGGGCGGGGTCGCCCGCGTCGAGACGGTAGTACGAGGCGTTGTCGATGCCGCGGAACGACAGGGTCGGCCCGAGCGGCCCGCCCTCGGCGGTGTGGTTGTAGACGACGTCGAGGATGACCTCGATGCCGGCGCGATGCAGCGCCTTGACCATCCCCTTGAACTCGCGCACCTGCTCGCCGCGCGTGCCCGTGGCGGCGTACCCGGCGTGCGGCGCGAAGAACCCGATGGTGGAGTAGCCCCAGTAGTTGACGAGGCCGCGGTCGTGCAGGAAATGCTCGTCGCTGATGTGCTGCACCGGCAGCAGCTCGACGGCGGTGACGCCGAGCGAGCGCAGGTGCTTGATCGCCGCGTCGGACGCCAAGCCCGCGTAGGTGCCGCGCAGATCCTGGCGCACGCCGGGATGGAGCCGGGTGAACCCCTTCACGTGGAGCTCGTAGAGCACCGTCTCGTTCCAGGGCGTCCGCGGCCGCGCATCGAACTCCCAGTCGAACGACGGGTCGACGACGACGCATTTCGGCATCGCCACGGCGTCGTCGTCGTGGTCGGCGTCGGCCTCATCGGCGAGCGCGTGCCCGTAGACGCGGGCCGCGGCCCAGCGCACACGGCCGTCGATCGCGCGGGCATACGGGTCGAGCAGAAGCTTGGCGGTGTTGAAGCGATGGCCGCGGTCGGGATCCCAGGGGCCGCGCACCCGGAAGCCGTAGCGCTGGCCGGGGCCGATCCCCGGCAGGTAGGCATGCCACTGGTGCGCCGTGCGCGCAGTCAACGAAACCCGCGTCTCGACGTCGCCGCCGTCGAACAGGCACAGCTCGACCGCGGTGGCGTGCTCGGAGAAGAGCGAGAAGTTCGTGCCCAGCCCGTCCCAGGTTGCACCGACGGGCAGCGGCTGCCCCGGCAACACGGCTCTCATGTCAGCCAGAGCACGGCGAGCGGCGGCAACGTGAGGACGGCGGAGAACGGCTGCCCGTGCCACGGCACCGGCTCGGCCTCGACCGCGCCGCCGTTGCCCTGGCCGGAGCCGCCGTAGGCGGTGGCATCGGTGTTGAGCGCCTCGACCCAGCGGCCGCCGTGCGGTAGCCCGACGCGGTAGCCCTCGCGCACCACGGGCGAGAGGTTGGCGACGCAGGCGAGGACGCGCTCGCCCACGCCGTCGCCACCCGCGCCAGCGTCGCCACCCGCGCCAGCGGAGCGGCGGAGGTAGGCGAGCACGTTGGCCGCAGCGTCGTTCAGCTCGAGCCACTCGAAGCCGGACGGGTCGAAGTCGCGCTGCCACAGCGCCGGCTCGCTCACGTAGAGGCGGTTCAGGTCGCGCACGAGGGCCTGCACGCCACGGTGCTCGCCCCACTCCAGCAAGTGCCAGTCGAGGCCGCGCTCGTGGCTCCACTCGTCGTTCTGCGCGAACTCGCCACCCATGAACAGGAGCTTCTTGCCCGGGTGCGCCCACATGTGGCCGTACAGGGCGCGCAGGTTCGCCAGCTGCTGCCAGCGGTCACCGGGCAGCTTGCCGACGAGCGAGCTCTTGCCGTGCACCACCTCGTCGTGCGAGAGCGGCAGTACGAAGTTCTCGGTGAACGCGTACACGAGGCCGAAGGTCAGCTGGTGATGATGGTGGCTGCGGTGCACCGGCTCGTGCGCGAAGTACGCGAGCGTGTCGTGCATCCAGCCCATGTTCCACTTGAAGCCGAAGCCGAGCCCGCCCGCCGACGTCCGCCGTGAGACGCCTGTGAACGAGGTGGACTCCTCGGCTGCCATGATCACGCCGGGCACGCGACGGTGCACGACCTCGTTCAGCTCGCGCAGGAAGGCGATCGCGTCGAGGTCCTCGTTGCCGCCGTGCTCGTTCGGCACCCAGTCGCCCGCCTGGCGGGAGTAGTCGAGATAGAGCATCGACGCGACGGCGTCGACGCGCAGCCCGTCCACGTGGAACTCGTCGAGCCAGTAGAGCGCGTTCGCGACGAGGAAGTTGCGCACCTCGGGACGGCCGTAGTTGAAGATCAGCGTGCCCCAGTCGGGGTGGGCGCCGCGGCGCGGGTCGGCGTGCTCGTAGAGGGCGGTGCCGTCGAAGCGGGCCAGCGCGAACTCGTCGCGCGGGAAGTGCGCGGGCACCCAGTCGAGGATGACGCCGACACCGGCGTGATGCAGCCGGTCGACGAACGCGCGGAAGTCGTCGGGGGTGCCGAAGCGCGACGTGGGCGCGTAGTAGCCGCTCACCTGGTAGCCCCAGGACGGCGCGTACGGGTGCTCCATCACCGGCATCAGCTCGACGTGGGTGAAGCCGAGGTCGACAACGTATTCCGCCAGCTGCTCGGCGAGCTCGACGTAGCCGAGGCCGGGCCGCCACGAGCCGAGGTGCACCTCGTAGATCGACAGCGCCTCGTCCCAGGGGCGGCCGGCGGCCCGGCGGTCGAGCCACTCACCGTCGGCCCACTCGTGGCGGGACTGTTCGACGATCGAGGCGGTGCGTGGAGGCAGCTCGGCGGCACGCGCCAGCGGGTCGGCCTTCGTGTGCAGCGCGCCGTCGGGGCCGCGCACCTCGAACTTGTAGAGGGCGCCGGCGCGCACACCGGGCACGAACAGCTCCCAGACGCCGCTCGCGCCGAGGCTGCGCAGGGGGTGCACGCGGCCGTTCCAGAGGTTGAAGTCGCCGATCAGCGAGACGGCGCGCGCCGACGGCGCCCACACCGCGAACGCGACGCCTGCGACTCCGTCGATGGTGCGCACGTGCGCGCCGAGGCGCTGCCAGAGGTGCTCGTGCCGGCCCTCGCCGATGAGGTGCAGGTCGAGCTCGCCGAGCGTCGGCAGGAAGGCGTACGGGTCGTCGAAAAGGTCGACGACACCGTCCGGGTAGGCAGCCTCGAGCCGGTAGCGGAGCGGCAGCTTCCGCCGCGGCAGCTTCAGCTCGAAGAGGCCGTCGGGGTGCACCAGCTCGAGCTCGACGGGCTTGCCGCCCTCGGGCAACAGCACGACCGCGTCGGCGTCCGGGCGGTAGGCGCGCACCACGACGCCGCTGCCGGCGGGATGGGCGCCCAGCAGCCGGTGCGGCTCGGGGTGGAGCCCGGCGACGAGCAGCTCGACGTCGATCTCGTTCATGAGGCCACCTCCTCTACGCGGAAAACATGGGCCTGGCGCACGGCCGGATCGAGCCGCAGGTAGTTACGGCCGGTCGTCCAGGTGTACGTCGCGTCGTCGAGCGCGTCGCGCACCCGGAACGTCGGCGGCAGCCCGAGCTGCTCCGGCACGTCGGCGACGCCCTCGTGCGCCGCGTGCGGGTCGAGGTTGACGCAGACGATCACGGTCTCGCCGGCGGCCTGCTTGGCGTAAGCGATGAGGTGCTCGTCCTCGGTCTCGAGGAAGGTGAGGTCGCGGAGCTGGCGCAGGGGCGCGCACTCGCGGCGCAGCCGGTTGAGGCGCGCGACCAGCGGCAGCAGCACGCCGTCGAGCCGGCGCTCCCTCACCTGGTACTTCTCGGAGTCGAGGTACTCCTCGCTGCCCGGCCGCAGCGGCACGTGCTCGCAATTTTCGAAGCCGGAGTAGATGCCGTACGTGGGTGACAGGGTCGCGGCGAGCACGAGGCGGGCCTCGAACGCGGGGCGGCCTCCCTCCTGCAGGACCTCGTGAAGGATGTCCGGCGTGTTCGCGAAGAAGTTCGGCCGGTAGCACTCGACGAGCTCGCCCGTGGTGAGCTGCCGCAGATACTCGACCAGCTCGGCCTTCGTGTTGCGCCAGGTGAAGTACGTGTACGACTGGTTGAAGCCGCACTTGGCGAGGGTCGCCATCAGCGCCGGCCGCGTGAACGCCTCGGCCAGGAAGATCGTGTCGGGGTGGCGCGCACGCACGTCGGCGAGCAGCCACTCCCAGAAGGCGACCGGCTTGGTGTGCGGGTTGTCGACGCGGAAGACACGGATCCCGCGCTCGATCCAGAAGAGCACGACGTCGCGCAATGCGGCCCACAGCGCCTCGTGGTCGGCGCACTGGAAGTTGAGGTTGTAGATGTCCTGGTACTGCTTGGGCGGGTTCTCGGCGTACTTGAGCGTGCCGTCGGGGCGGCGATGGAACCACTCGGGGTGCTCGACGAGCCAGGGGTGGTCGGGCGAGCACTGGATGGCGAAGTCGAGGGCGATCTCGATGCCGCGCTCGCGGGCGCGGGTGGCGAGGCGCTCGAGGTCGGCGAGGGTGCCGAGCTGCGGGTGGACGGCGGTGTGGCCGCCCTCCGGGCCGCCGATCGCCCAGGGGCTGCCCGGGTCGCCGGGGCCTGCGACGAGCGCGTTGTTGGGGCCCTTGCGCTGCGTCGTGCCGATCGGGTGGATCGGCGGCAGGTAGACGACGTCGAAGCCGAGCGCGGCGAGGTCGGGCAGGATCTTCTCCACGCCCTTCAGCCCGCCCCAGGAGCGCGGGAAGAGCTCGTACCAGGCGCCGACGCGCGCGAGCTCGGGGTCGACTGCAAGCGGCAGCGGGCGGGCGAGCGCGGTCTCGCTCTCACGCGGGAGCGTGGGCGCGAAGGCGGGGTCGAGCGCCTCCTCGACGGTGAGCGGCGGGGTGCCGCCGGCGGCGGCTGTGGTGCGGCCGAGGAGTGCCGCGCCCTCCAGCAGCTCGCTGGAGAGGTCGACCTGCCCGGCCGCGTGCTTGTGCTCGAGCTCGTGCCGCCACGACGCCCAGCGATCGACCCAGGCGACGACCGTCAGCTGCCAGTCGCCGAGCGCGTCGGGGGTGAACGCCGCCTCGTAGCGGTCGTTGCCGAGCGGCTGCAGCTCGATCTCCAGCCAGCGGCGCGCGCCGGCACGACGGACGCACAGGGCAGCGCGCACCACGTCGTGGCCGTCGGCGAAGATCGTGGCCGAGAGCCTCAGCTCCTCGCCGACGGTGCGCCGGACGGGGTAGCGCCCGCAGTCGAGGAGCGGCCAGACCTGCTGGATCTGGATCCGGCTCGGGGCGCCCACCTCGCCTTTACGATACAGGCAGACCCGTGCAGCTACCCCGTTCCGCAGGCCTCCTGCTCCACCCGACGTCGCTGCCCAGCGGCCGCCTCGACGGCGACGCGTACGCCTTCGTCGACTGGCTCGCCGCCGCCGGTATCGCGTGGTGGCAGCTGCTGCCGCTGACCCCGCCCGACTCGACCGGCTCGCCGTACTTCTCGGACTCCGCCTTCGCCGCGTGGCCCGGCCTGCTGGCCGAGCCGGAGGCGCCGGTGAGCGCCGGCGAGCTCGCCGCGTTCCGCGCCCGCCACGCGTACTGGATCGCCGACTGGGAGGCGTTCGCCGGCGAGGGCGCCGCGGCCGGCGACGAGGGCGCCGCCGATGCCGCCGCCGCCGACCAGGTGCGTTTCGAACGGGAGTGGTCACGCCTGCGCGCCTACGCGCGCGAGCGCAGCGTGCGTCTGATCGGCGACGTGCCGATCTATGTCGCGCCCGGCAGCGCCGACCACCGCGCCCACCCGCACCTGTTCCTGCAGGAGGGGGTGGCCGGCTGCCCGCCCGACGGCCTCGGCCCCGACGGCCAGTACTGGGGCAACCCGCTCTACGACTGGCCGGCCAACCGGCGCGAGGGCTACCGCTGGTGGATCGAGCGCTTCCGCCGCTCGCTCGAGCTGGTGGACGTCGTGCGCATCGACCACTTCCGCGGCTTCGTCGCGTACTGGGTCATCCCCGACGGCGCGCCCACGGCGGCGTGCGGCCACTGGCGGCCCGGCCCGGGCGCCCGGCTGTTCCGCGCCGTCGAGGCCGAGCTGGGAGCGTTGCCGCTGATCGCCGAGGACCTCGGGATCATCACCGATCGCGTCCTCGCGGTGCGCGACGAGCTCGGCTTCCCGGGGATGGCCGTCCTGCAGTTCGCGTTCGACACAGATCCCGCGAACCCGCACCGGCCGGAGAACTTCCGCGAGCACCTGATCGTCTACACCGGCACGCACGACACCGACACGGCGCTCGGCTGGTGGGAACGCGACATCGACACTGCGACGCGCGAGCGCTCGGGGCTCGACCCGGGCGACCCGGCCTGGTCGCTGGTGGAGCTGGCACTGGGGTCGCGTGCGGCGCTCGCGGTGATCCCGGCGCAGGACGTGCTCGGCCTCGGCCACGAGTCACGCATGAACCTCCCCGGCAGCGTCGGGCCGCCGAACTGGCAGTGGCGGCTGGAGCCCGGGCAGCTGACCCCGGAGCTGGCGGCGCGGCTGCGCGGCGCGCTCGCGGCGGCCGGGCGGCTCCCGGGCTGAGCAGGGGCGCGGCGCGCCTACCCGGCGCGGGCACAGG
>JANXXF010000430.1 GCA_025350775.1 Actinomycetes bacterium | reverse complement strand
AACTCTCGCCCGACAGTGGCCGGCGAGAGTTTCGGCATCGCCGTCCCCGGTGTCCCCGACGTGCTCGTGAGGCTCGCGAAGTGCTGCAACCCCGTCCCGGGCGACCCGATCTGCGGTTACGTCTCGCTGGGCAAGGGCATCACCATCCACCGCGACGACTGCCCGAACGTGCGCGCGTTGCGCAAGCAGGCAGAGCGCTTCACGCCGGTCGCGTGGGACGGCGGCGCCAACGCCAGCTTTCGCATCCAGATTGCGATCGACGCCTGGGACCGACCGCGCCTGCTCGAGGACATTGCCCGCACCTTCTCCGAGCACGGCGCCAACATCGTCGCCTACGGCGGCACCACTGTCGATCAGCTCGCGAAGAACTGGTACACCGCCGAGCTCGGCGACGTGCAGTCGTTGCGGTCGCTGCTCGTCGGCCTACGCAACGTCGACCAGGTCTTCGACGCGTACCGCGTCACGCCGTCGTAGCGCGGGCGTTCCGGTGTCTCCTGGCTCGACGCGCAATCAGGTCGCGGCGGTGACGCGGGCGTGGATCTCGCGGGTGAGCGCCTCGACGTGCTCGGCCAGTAGCTTTGTCTGCTCGGTGAGGGCGGTGTTCTGCTTGAGCAGCGACTGGATCTGCGTCCCCTGCTGCGACGCGATCTCCTCTCGCTCGAAGCTGGCGTGTGCGAGATCCTCGCGGTGGCGGGCGTCCGCGTCGGCGTGCGCCTTGTCGCGGTCGGCCTGCCGGGTCTGTGCGAGCAGGATGAGCGGGGCCGCGTAGGCGGCCTGGAGCGAGAAGCCGAGGTTGAGGAGGATGAACGGGTAGAGGTCGAAGCGGATCACGTGCGTCGCGTTGAGCACGATCCAGGCGGCCACCAGCGCCGTCTGCAGGAGAATGAACGTCGGCGTACCGAAGAAGCGCGCGAACGACTCGGCGCGCTTGCCGAACAGGTCTGTGCCGAACGCGCCGCCGAGACGCTCGAACTCTCCGTGGAAACGGAGGTGCGGGTGCGTGTCGTCGGCCGCCATCACGCAGTATTCGCGACCCGGCCGGGGGCTCCTTTGCTGCGCCGGCTAGAGCGCTTCCCAGGGGACGCCGCCGGTATCCCAGCCGACGAGGCAGTGCGCGGCGACCAGGCCGGCCAGGTACTCGAGCGCGACTCGCTCGTCGTCGCCAGGGGCAGGCCCGTCCACGCCGAGCTCGGCGACTTTCGTGCCCTGGAAACGGATCGGCACGCGTAGGGGCGGCGGCGCATCCGGGCCCCGCTCCTCGCCCGCCCACGGCCCGAGCAGTAGCGCGCCCGCGTCGACGAATGAGATGCCGACCCAGTCGTAGCCGGGAACCTGCGCCTGCACAGCGGCGACGGCCTGGCGCAGGAGGTCGTCCGCATCGCCACCGGCGTCAAGGATCTGAGCGACCGTCACGGCCGCCGCGCGCAGAGCCTGTGCCCGGTCGCCAGCCATCGCCTACCGGGGCGCGGCCAGCTCGAGCGCGTCGCCCTCGAACTCGACGAAGATCTGGCGGAACTCGGCCGGGATCGGGACGGGCGAGCGCTGCGCGAGGTTCACGAGCACGAGGGTCTGCTGGGCCGTCACCATCAGCACGTCGTCGGCGACATGCCAGGCGTGGAACTCATACGTGATCGACGTGGAGCCGATCCGGCGCATGCGCACGTACACCTCGATCAGGTCGTCGAAGCGCGCCGGCGCGAAGTACTCGACGGTGTGCGCGCGCATCACGAAGTCGTAGCCGTCGGCCCGCGCGCCGGTGATCCCGAGATGGCGGTGGTACTCGGTGCGCGCCAGGTCGAAGTACGGCATGTAGCGGCCGTAGTAGACGATGCCCTGTGCGTCGGTGTCCGAGAACGCCACCCGCGTCTGCGCCGCGTAGCGGAA
The DNA here is from genome assembly GCA_025350775.1 of Actinomycetes bacterium. Classification (GTDB taxonomy): domain Bacteria; phylum Actinomycetota; class Thermoleophilia; order Gaiellales; family Gaiellaceae; genus CANFDS01. The sequence goes on along the minus strand of JANXXF010000430.1, from coordinate 7,564 downwards.
CGGTGGCTTGCGGTCGGTCTCTGCGCCGAACTCGAGGCTGTAGGACATCGCCGCCATCCTAGCGATGGCCTCGATCGGCTACGACCGGATGAGCCCGAGCACCTCGTCGCGCATCCGCTCCATCAGCTTCTCCGTCCGCGCCTCGAGGTTGAGTCGGAGGAGCGGCTCGGTATTTGACGGACGGACGTTGAAGTGCCAATCGTCCGCGTCCACCGAGATGCCGTCGAGGTGGCTTATGCGCCCGATCGGCGCGTAGCGCTCCTTGATCTCCTGCAGCTTGAGCGGCACGTCGGCGACCGGCGTGTTGATCTCGCCGGTGATGAAGTAGGTGCTGCGGTACGGTGCGAGGATCTCCGAGAGCTTCTGCCCGCGCTTCGAAATCAGCTCGAGCATGAGCAGGAACGGGACGACGCCGGAGTCGGCCTGCACGAAGTCGCGGAAGTAGTAGTGCGCGGACACCTCGCCGCCGAAGACGGCGCCCTCCTTGCGCATCCGGTGCTTGATGTACGCGTGGCCAACGCGATTGACCAGCGCCACGCCGCCGGCGCGCTCGATCGTCTCGGGCACCGCCCAGCTCGCGCGAACGTCGTAGATCACCTTGCCACCGGGCTCCCGCGCCAGCATCAGCTCGGCGAGAAGCGCGGTGACGAAGTCGCCGGGGACGAACTCGCCGAGGTCGTCGACGAAGAAGCAGCGATCGGCGTCACCGTCGTACGCGACCCCCAGATCGGCGTGCTCCGACGTTGTCTTCGCGACGATGAACTCCCGGTTTTCGGGCAGCAGCGGGTTCGGCTCGTGGTTGGGGAAGCTGCCGTCCGGCTCGAAGTAGCAGGTGACCGCCTCGATCGGCAGGCGTGCGAGGACGGGCGGCAGCATCGCCCCGGCCATGCCGTTCGCCGCGTCGATGACGACTCTGAGCGGCTTGATGGCGGCGACGTCGACGAACGACAGCACCTTCTCGACGTAGCCCGCGTGGATGTCCTGGGTCGATATCGTGCAGCGCTTCGTAACGGCGGCGAAGCCGCGCAGGGCGCGGTCGCGCACGTCGTTCAGTCCCGACTCGCCCCCGACCGGCAGCGCGCCGCGGCGGACGATCTTCATGCCCGTGTACTGCTTCGGGTTGTGCGAGGCGGTGACAGCGATGCCACCGTCCAGCCCGAGCTCGCCGACGGCGAAGTACACCATCTCGGTGCCGGCCATCCCGATGTCGATCACGTCCGCGCCGCCGTCGGCTGCGCCATCCATGACGGCGCGCGCCATCGTCGGCGCGGAGAGCCGCATGTCGCGCCCGACGGCGATTCGGCGCGGCTCGAACTCCTCGACGAAGGCGCGGCCGATCGCGTAGGCGCCCTCCTCGTCGAGCTCGTCGGGGTGGATGCCGCGGACGTCGTACGCTTTGAAGACTTTGGGGTCGAGCATGTCCTCGATGCTAGATGATTGTTGCCACGCTCCAGCCTGTCCGGATGCGCGATTTGCCGGGTGCGGGCCAGCTCACGCCCCGGAACAGGCGATCTCGCGGCAGCCATCATTCGGCCGTGGCGGGACCGGCCGGCGGCGACGGTCAACCGGCGCTGACGAGCGCGACACCGACCAGTGCCACGCTGACGCCGGCAACCTGGACCCGGGTGATCCGCTCGCCGTGGACGAAGTGCGCGAGCACGACCGTCACGACCGGGTAGATCGAGCCGAGCACGGCGACGATCGAGAGCAGGCCCCGCGCGCTCGCGGCCACGAAGAGCCCGTTGGCGAGGGTGTCGAGAATCCCCACCGCGACTGCCGCCGGCACGGCGGCCCGCGGCAGTCGGGGCGTTCGGCGCAGCAGCAACAGTCCGGTCGACAGCAGCGCGAGCGAGCCGAGACGGGCCCCGATCAGCGCCGAGAACTCGGAGCCGCCCTGCCCCGCCCGGCCGAGCAGGTAGATGAAGACGCCGAAGCCGACAGCGGTCGCTCCAGCCAGCAGTAGCGCCTGGCGCCGGTCGCCCGGCCCGGCGCCGTGCTCCTGCACCGACGCGATCACCGCACCCGCGAGTGCGATCGGCGCGCCCACCAGGGCGATCACGCCCGGCCGCTCGCCGGTCGCCAGCGAGATCACCAGCGGCAGCGCTGCACCGCACGCCGAGATCGGCGAGACGATGCTCATCGTCCCGATCGCCAGCGCCTTGTAAAAGCACGCGAGGCCAATGCCGCCGCCGAGGCCGCCGAGCGCGCCCAGCCAGATCGCCCGCCCTTCAACTGGCTCGCCGACGATCCCCCAGACGACGAGCAGCCCTGCGAAACCGGCCGCCTGCGACACTGCGGCGACCGTCAGCGCAGCGAGCCGCCTGGTCAACGTGCCGCCCCAGAAGTCGGCCGTTCCCCACACGAGCGACGAGGCAAGGGCCAGGACGATCGCCGCCATCCGGCCATCCTAGACGAGGCTTTCTGTCCGTCCGACGGTGTTTCTACCCTCGTCTCATGGCCCCTCGCCCCACCCGCGTCGACCTCCTCGAGCTCGACATCGACCTCCGCCTCGCCGACCTCTGGCGTGAGGCAGGAGAGGTCGGCGAGTGGAACATCGAGGTGGTCGCAGCCTTCATGCGCGCCGCCTACGGCAAGGGCTACTGCGACGCGCTCACCGAGGAGTCTCCGGGCAGCCTGTGCGTCGAGCATGGTTACCGGGTGCCGCCGCGGCGCCGCCAGCCGGCCCGCGACTAGCGCCCCGCCGCCGTCTGCCGCGCTCTGCCGCGAGCTGTTCCCACCGGGCGGCGGCGACGGGTGCAGCCGCTAGAATTGCCGCGTGGCCCGCAAGCGCAGCCCAGCCCGCCTGCTGATCGCGCTCTCGGTCGCGGGCGTGCTCGCGGTGTTCCTGCTCTACACCTCGCTCGCAGGCGGCGGCACGGCGACGGTGCAGCCGAGCGAGCTGCCCGGCCATACGGGCAAGGTGGCGCTGGCCGGCAAGGTGATCGGCCCCGTGACGGGCGACGCCAACGCCGGGGGCCTGCGCTTCAGAATCCGTGACATCGCCGGCACCACCACCGTCGCCGTCGTCTACACGGGGACGGTGCCGGACCTCTTCAAGGTCGACCAGCACGTCACCGTGACCGGGGTGCTCGCCGACGGCGTCTTCGTGTCGCAGAAGGACTCGATGATCACGAAGTGCCCATCGCGGTACGTCCCGAAAAAGGACGCTGCGCCCGCCACTGACGGGTCGTAGGGCGTGTCCGAGCTCGGTCGCGCAGCCCTCTTCGTCTGCCTCGCGCTCGCGCTGTACGCCACGGTTGCCGGCGTGCTCGCCGCGCGCGAGCGCCGCCGTCGCCTCGCCGTCTCGGCGCAGAACGCGCTGATTGCGAGCTTCGGCGCGGCGCTCGTCGCCTCCGTCGTGCTGGTGGTCGCGCTCCTCCGCCACGACTTCAGCTTCACGTATGTCGCCGACCACACGTCGAGCCGTCTCCCCTGGTACTACTGCCTCTCGGCCTTCTGGGGCGGCCAGGAGGGCTCGCTGCTGCTCTGGCTGCTCGTGCTCAGCGCATTCTCTGCGGTGGCGGTCTTCCTCCAGCGGCGCGCCCAGGACCTGATCGCCTGGGTTGTGCCGATCCTCGGCGTCACCGGCACCTTCTTCGCCTTCCTGCTCGTCGCCGTCACCAGCCCGTTTGCGACGCAGGCCGCCCCCGTCGAGGGCCTCGGCCTCAACCCGAGCCTGCAGAACCCCTACATGGTCGCCCACCCAGTGGCCCTCTACCTCGGCTACGTCGGCCTGGCGATTCCGTTCGCGTTTGCGATGGGCGCACTGCTATCGGGCCGTACCGACGAGCGCTGGATCATCGTGACGCGCCGCTGGACGCTGATCGCGTGGGCGTTTCTCGGCATCGGGCAGCTGCTCGGCTCGCACTGGGCCTACGAGGAGGTGGGCTGGGGTGGCTACTTTGCCTGGGACCCGGTGGAGAACGCTGCGCTGATGCCGTGGCTCGCCGCGACAGCGTTTCTCCACTCGGTGATGGTGCAAGAGAAGAAGGGGATGCTGAAGGTCTGGAACATGCTGCTCGTCGCGCTGGCGTTCAGCCTCTCCCTGTTCGGCACCTTTCTCACCCGCTCCGGCGTGCTCAACTCGATCCATTCGTTCACCGAGGGCTCGCTCGGACCGTGGTTCCTCGGCTTCATCTGCTTCGTGGTCGTCGGCTCGCTGGCGCTCATCCGCTGGCGCCTGCCGCTGCTGCGCTCCAAGACGAAGCTCGAGTCGCTCGTCTCGCGCGAGGCCTCGTTCCTCTACAACAACCTGCTGCTCGTGGCGCTGTGCCTGACAATCCTCTGGGGCGTCGTCTTCCCGATGCTGTCGGAGGCGGTGCGCGGCGAGGCGGTGACCGTGGGCGCGCCCTACTACAACTTCTTCCTGCGCTCGTTCGGGCTGCCGCTGCTGATCCTGATGGGGATCGGGCCGCTGATCGCGTGGCGCCGGGCAAGCCTGCGCTCGCTCGGCCGGACGTTCCTGATCCCGGCCGCGGTCGCGCTCGCCGCGGCGGTAGGGCTGCTGGCGGCGGGAGCAGGCTCGTCGACGCCGGGGAAGATCGCGTACAGCTTCTCCGCGTTCGTGCTGGGGTCGATCGTGCTCGAGTTCGTGCGCGGAACCCGTGCGCGGCGCGCCCTCACCAGCTCGTCGTGGCTGCGCGCGCTCGGCCAGCTCGTGTCGCGTAATCGGCGGCGGTACGGCGGCTATGTCGTGCACGCGGCGATCGTGCTGCTCGCGGTTGGCATTGCCGGATCGAACGCCTACGACTCCTCGGCGGAGGGAAAGCTGCGGCCGGGCCAGTCGCTCTCGTCGGGCGGCTACAGCGTCACGTACCGCTCGCTGACGCGCGAGCCGAAGGGCAATCACGTCGAGTTGCGCGCCCAGGTCGACGTCTACCGGGGCAAGAGCTACCTCGGCCGGATGGAGCCAGGCAAGAACGAGTACCTCGCCGAGCAGCAGATCTCGAACGAGATGGCGATCCGGACGGACTTCCTACGCGCCGAGGACCTCAACCTCATCCTCGACCAGCCCAACACCGACGGGTCGATCTTCCTCAAGATGCTCGTCAAGCCGCTCGTCAACCTGATCTGGCTGGCCGGCATCATCTTCGTGCTCGGCTCCGTCATCACGCTCTGGCCGGACGCGCGCGAGCAGCGTCGCCTGGTCGAGCGCTACCAGGCGGCGCGCACGTTCTCTCGCGCCTGAGATGACGACCCTCGCGCTCGTCATCGGAGCGTTCGTTGCCGTCAGCGCGGTCGTCTACGTCGCCGGCCCGTTCCTGCGAGAGCCCGCGGTCGAGGGTCGCGCCGATCGCTTCGACGAGCTGGAGCCGGAGAGCCGGCGCGCTCTCGAGCTGGCGGAGCAGCGCGACCGAGCACTGGCGGCGCTCAAGGAGCTCGAGTTCGACCACCGCACCGGCAAGCTGTCGGACACCGACTATCGCGAGCAGATCGGGCCGCTGCGTCAGCAGGCTGCGGACGCGTTGCGCGGGCTGGAGCGCGCGGAGCAGTAGTGCAGGCAGGGACGGGGCGTCAGGTGCCGAAATGCCTCGACATGAGCCGCCGTGTCGTGGTTGCCGTTGTCACGCTCGCCGTGGGCCTCGCCGTCGTGGCCGGCGCTGGTGCCGCCGACATCGTTCACGAGAAGCAGCGGGTCGACTCCAGGCTGCAGCAGCTCAAGGGCGACATCGCCGAGATCCAGCGTAAGGAGGAGGGGCTCCGCGCCGAGATCGTCCAGGTCAACGGCGTGATCACCCAGCTCGAGGGCAAGGTTGGCGCCGTGTCCAGCCAACTCGACCAGCTCCAGCACGACCTTTCCCTGCGTCGGGAGCGCGCTTTGACGCTTCGCCAGCTCTTCAGGCTCGAGACGGAGCGGCTCGGCACGCTGCGTGTGCAGTACCGCGGCGCCATGCAACAGCTCGAGCGTCGGCTGGTCGATCTCTATCAGCAGGCGGATCCGACCGCGCTCGATGTCGTTCTCTCTGCCGCCAGCATCCAGGACTTTCTCGACAACTTCGAGTTCGTGCAGAAGATCGGTGCCCAGGACCGGCGGATCGTGACCGAGGTCGCCACGGCGCGTCGCGACATGTCTCGCGCCCGGGCCCGCACCCGCCGCGTCGCCGCCGGCGTCGCCGCCGAGGCCCGTGTGATCACGGCGCGCGCCTCGCAGGTGTCGCAGGTGCGCAGCCGGCTCGTCTCGGAGCAGGGGCGGCTGACCAGCGCGCGCGACGGCAAGCGACAGTCGCTCGACTCGCTGAGCACCGAGGAGCGTGCGGAGGCCGGGGAGATGGATGCTCTGCAGGCCGCGAGCGCAAGGCTCGGCGACCAGATCCGGGCGGCTCAGGAAGCGGCTCGGCGCGCTGCCGAGCAGGCGGGCCGGCAGCAGTCGGCCGCACCGACCGGGGGACTGGCCTGGCCGGCACAAGGCCCGGTGACGAGCCCGTTTGGCCAGCGCTGGGGCCGCATGCACACGGGCATCGACATCGGCGCGTCCGCGGGTGCCCCGATCGTCGCGGCGGCCGCCGGCACCGTGCTCGTCGCCGGCTGGGTCGAGGGCTACGGGAACACGGTCGTGATCGATCACGGCGGCGGGATTGCCACGCTGTACGCTCATCAGTCGAGCATCGGCGTCGCCGTCGGCCAGACGGTGACACGGGGCCAGACGATCGGTGCCGTCGGCAGCACCGGCCACTCGACGGGACCGCACCTTCACTTCGAGGTGCGCATCAACGGCTCGCCGGTCGATCCGCTCGGCTACCTGTAGGCGGGCCCGCCGGCCCCAGCCGCCGGCCCCCGGCCCCCAGCCGCCGGCCACGACCGCCCCTACGCCAGGCCGAACGTCTGCACGAGCAGGAAGACGTTCAGCATGATGATCAGCGCGGCGACGGCGCCGGCCGCGACTGACGTGCTGCGCCGGTTGACGAGTCCGCCCATCAGCTCGCGATTGCTCGTGAACATCACGAGCGGGACGAGCGCGAACGGAATCCCGAACGACAGCACGACCTGGCTGATGACGAGCGTCCGCGTCGCGTCGACGTGGAGCCCGATGACAATCAGGGCGGGCACGATAGTGATGCCGCGGCGGAGCCAGATCGGGATCTGCCGGCGCACGAACCCCTGCATGATCACCTGTCCTGCGAGCGTGCCGACCGTCGAAGAGGAGAGGCCAGAGGCGAGCAGCGAGAGGCCGAAGATCGCACTGGCGGCGCCGCCGAGCACCGGGACGAGCGTGCGGTGGGCGCCCTCGATCGAGTCGACGTTGGTGAGACCGCTCTTGAAGAACACGCTCGCGGCCATCACGAGCATCGCCATGTTGATCAGGCCGGCGAAGGTCATCGCGATGATCACGTCGATGCGCGTGTAGCGGAGCAGTCGCCGCGCCTCTTCGATATTGCGCGGGACGATCCGGCTCTGCGTCAGCGCGGAGTGGAGGTAGATGACGTGGGGCATCACCGTCGCGCCGAGGATGCCGACGGCGATCAGCACCGACTCCTGCCCCTTGAACGACGGCACGACGGCGTGCCGGGCCACCTCGCCGAGCGGCGGGTGCGCCAGGAAGATCTCGACGATGTAGCAGAGGCCG
>JANXXF010000424.1 GCA_025350775.1 Actinomycetes bacterium | reverse complement strand
GGTGGCGACGAGCACGACGTCGGGATCACTGGCGGCGGCACCGGCGAGGGCTGCCACGAGACGTGGTGCTATCTCGTCGGCGTCGGCGTCGGGAGCATAGGCCACCAGCGTCGCGGGCTCGCCGGCGCGAAACGCATCGGCGTAGGTGGCGAGCAGCTCGGGGTGGTCGATCAGCTCCTCGGCAAACGCGAGCACCTGGAAGCTGCGCGGCGCGTTGGCAAGTGCTATCAGCTCGCCCAGCAGCGGTGTCAACGCAGGCGGCTCCTCGCCGGGCGCGGCGGCGCCGGCCGCACGCTGGATGGCGCCTTCGAGCTCGTTGTAAAGAGGGAGGCGGCCCGCCCCAATCGCCGGGTACAGCTCGCCGACCGCGGCCAATGCGAACTGCGCTGCGTCCACGCTGCCAGAGCCTGCGAGGAGCTCGCGGCGGCGCTCGACCGTGTGCAGCAGGCCGCGCCACAGCACGTAGTCGGCGGGCAGCAGGCCGGCAAAACGCCACTCCCCGTCGATCGAGTGCCAGTCGCCGGTGGCGGCATCGACGATGACGTTCCACCAGGTCACGTCGAGCGCCTCACCGCGCAGCAGCGGCACCCCGACAGCGTCGGTGCAGCCGGCGTCGTACCCGGCCAGCAGGAAGTCCCGCAGCCGCGCAAGCAGCGCCGGCAGCTCCGCGGCGAGGCGGCCCGCCGCTGCGTGCTCGTACAGCTCGAAGAGCGCCTGGTGACCGGCCCAGAAGGGCTCGTCGGCGAGCGTCTGGACGAGCAGGTGGGCTGCAGGCACGGGCTCGGCAGCGGGAACCACGGCGGTGTTGCGGACGATCAGCTCGCCGCCGGCTGCGCGCTCCAGCGACGCCCGCTTGCAGAACGCTCCGCGACGGTCGAGCGAGTAGTGGCGCGCGACCCAGCCGTCCTCCACGCCGAGCCGGCGGCGGCTGCGCTCGCGGTCGCCGTTGTAGGCGAGGACGACGAACGAGTTCGAGAGGTCGCGCAGCAGCCCGGCCGAGACGACCTCGCGCAGGGCGAGGCTCTCGTTGAACGGTGCCGGGCTCTGCGCACCGGCGCGATCGGGGAAGGGCGTCTCGATCCAGTTCGCCGGGTACGTCTCCGGCGTCGCGGCGGCGGCGTCGAGCACCGTGCGCGCGAGCTTGTAGTCGGGGAACGGCAGGTAGAAGTCGACGCCCGCAAAGCCTGCCGCCAGCAGCAGGCGCTCGAGCTCGGCGGCGCTGAACGTGACCGCGGACGAGCGGCTCGGGTAGCCCTCGACCCCCTCGAAGCGCCGCGAGGCGTGATCCTCGTGGCTGCCGCTCAGGTACTTGAGGCCGAGCTTGTTCTCGATCGCGACGATCAGCATGCCGTCCTCGCGCAGGCTGCCACGCACCAGCTCGAGGTTTGAGAGGGCGGCGCGGGCCGGGTCGTGACAGAACTCCGGGTGGTAGAGGTGGCTGTACTCGAGCACCCCGATCAGCGTCGCCAGGTCGAACGCGCCGCCGAAGTCGAGGTCGAAGAAGTTCGTCGCGGCGACGCGCACGCCGGGCAGGTCGCGGCAGCGCTCGCGGGCGACGGTGGCGCGGGCGAAGCTGCCCTCGACGGCGTCGACCCGGTCGAAGCGCTCGCCGAGCCAGCGCGTGACCGCACCGCAGCCGGCGCCGAGCTCCAGCACCCGCGGGTCGCGCGCGCTGAGGCCGAGGGCATCGAGGATCGTCCCCCGGTACGGCGTGAGATGGTAAAGGCTCGCCCAGTCCTTGACCAGCGGGCGCAGCTCGGGCGAGAAGACGCTGACGTCACGCACCGATCGGAGCGCGTCGAGCAGGTAGCGCTCGGCGCCGTCGAGGTAGGTGGCGGCGGTGCCCTCGTGCGGCAGCACGAAGACGCCGGAGTCCTCGTCGGTGACGAGGTCGTCGAAGCCGGGGCGCGTGGTGGCGGTGGCGGGAGTCATCGCGGGCGTCCTCCTCTGCTCTAGGCGACAAATGACGGTGCGATCGCCGCGAGGTTCTCGGCGGCGGACACGTTGGCGGGGTCGAGCGCAAGGCAGCTGCGCAGCAGCGACTCCGCGTCGTTGCGACGACCGAGGTTCCACCAGACGACGGCGAGGTCGTTGAGCAGCTCGAGGTCGATGCACCCCGCGACAGCCTCGGCGAGCAGCCGCTCGGCCGCGATCGCGTCGCCGCTCTCGACGCTCGCGATCGCAGCACCGTGCAGGCGCCGGGCGCGGCGTTCGGGCAGCAGGTGCGCACCGTCGCCGCGGATCGTCTCGAGCAGGACGTCGACGTCGAGCGGGCCGCCGACGAAGCGTGCCCGGAAGTCCGCGACGAGCTCCTCG
>JANXXF010000422.1 GCA_025350775.1 Actinomycetes bacterium | reverse complement strand
CCGACGACGAGCGGCCGCGCACCGGGGAGACGGGCGGGCCAGCCGGCTGCCTGGGGTGCAGTCATAGGATTGCCAGTATCGCGACCGGCGACCCGCACGGGGTAGAGTGAAGGAGATGGGACTCGCCCAGCGAACCGTGTCGACCCCGCATCCGCCCGCCGACCCGCGGCCGGCGATCGCACGCGCCTACCGCTTCGAGCGGGCCCGGCGGACGCTCCGCGTCGAGCAGCGCGACGACCGCAAGCGCGCCGACCGACGGTTCTGGCTGGCGCTCGCGGTGCTCATCGTGGCCGTCGTCGCGATCGGCGGCGCGATCATCGTCGAGCTCCAACAGCTCTTCGGGATCTAGCCGCCCGCCGCTCTGTCCCGCGCCGCCCTCCGGCCGACGTGGAGCCGCGAGAACCCGCTGGCAACGACGATGCAGTGCTGCAGCCGGTGATCGAGCACGATCAGCGCGGGAGAATCCGGCGTGTCTGCTCGAGGAGCTGCTGCGCGTCGAACGGCTTGCCGACGAAGCCGCTGGCGCCACGGCTCTTGGCAGCGAGCGCGGTCTCGTCGACCGAGCCGCTGAACATGATCACAGGCACCGCCCGACCGTGCCGGCGCTGCACCTGCTGGAGCATCTCCCAGCCGTCGATCTCGGGCATCAGCACGTCCAGCAGCACGAGGTCGGGCGCATCGCCGGCGAGCGCGTCAAGCCCGTCGCGGGCGCCCGCAGCCTCGCGGACGCGGAAGCCGTCCTGCTCGAGAATTGAGCGCACGAGGGCGCGCACGCCCGCATCGTCGTCGACGACGAGCACGAGCGGGCCGGCTGTCCGCTGCGGAGCGCCAGAGCGGCTGATGAAGTCGGTCAGGTCGTCACGGCGGTAGCGACGGTGGCCGCCCGGCGTGTAGAAGGTGGGCACCTGCCCGGCGTCGGACCACTTGCGGATGGTGGTCTGAGCCACGCCCAGACGGGCGGCCGCCTGGCCCAGGGTGAGCCAGTCGCCCGCGACAAGTGCGCCATCGGAGGCGGAGCGGCGGTCGGCAGGCACCATTCGACGAATCTATCGCAAGCTGTGCGATTCTCCTAGCGCGCGGGCGCCGGCGGCAGCTCGACCGTGCGCTCCACGGTCACCAGCGGGCCTGACTGGGGATTGTCGTGGATCGCCATGCCGAGCGCGATCCCGCCCGCGAAGACGGCGAGCACCGCGACGGCGGCGAGCAGGATGCCCAGCTGCCGGCGGGCGCGCCGCGGCCTGGCCGGCTGTGCCCTCATGGCGTGTAGTCCACGGCGCCGCGCGCGTAGAGGTGGAAGGCCGCATCCCCTGCGGTGGCAAGCTGCCGCGCCCAACCCGGCACCGGCGCGGCCTCCGCGACGATGTCGCGCGCCCAGCGGTCGGCATGGCCGTACTCGTCGACCAGCTCGGCCAGCGTGTAGGTGCTGCCGACGCGGCGGCGCAGCTCGTCGGCGATGGCGCCGACCATGGCGATCAGGCGATCGTGCTCGAGCGGGTCACGCGAGGCCTCGTTCAGCCGACGCGCTCCGTCAAGCCACTGCTGCCGCGCAAGGTCGACCGACACCGCGCTCGATGATACTCAGTGGGTCGTACAGCAGCAGTCGGCAGGCCACGGCCCCGGCAGCTCCGCCAGCACGCGCTCGCCCAGCGTGTACCCGGGGTGCGCGAGCGCGAACGCCACGTGTGCGTGGAGGCACTTGAGCCGCTCCGGCTTGCGCGTGCCGCCGATCCCCAGGTCGAGCGACGCTCCGCCGTCGTCGCCGCGCCGCTCGCCGGCCAGCTCGTGGCGGATCGCGCGTTGCAGCGCGTTTGCCGACTCGACGGAGGCGCGCAGCTCGGGGTCGGCGGCGACTGCGGCGCCCCAGCGCTCGACGCCGCCCGCGGCCTCAGTGCGGGCAACCGCCGCGACGAGGTGGTGGCAGGTGAGGTAGTACGTCGTCGGGAACGGCATGCCGTCAGCGGTGTAGGCATCCTGCTCGGTCACCGCGGGCAGACCCCACGGGCAGCGGGCGACGACCCTGCGAAAGGCGCGCGGCGTCCTGCCGATCTGCCGCGTGACGACGGCTCGGTCGTCCATCGGGCTCAGCGGCCGGCCGCGAGCCGAGTAGCCGCAGCCTGCCGGGCGCGCCAGCCCTCGATGCCCTTGACGATGTAGAGCCGCTCGCCGGGGAGCACGTAGCCGATGCGACGCGCCTCGCGCGACAGCTCCGCTCGCGTAGTGGAGAGCGCAAGCCTGTGCTCGAGCGCACGCCTCTGCGCGCGGAGCTGACGCACTTCCAGCTGCCGCGCCGAGACCTCCTTCGACGTCGAGAGGTAGCTCTTCACAGGCCTGTAGTAGAGGAAGAGGACGAGCCCGACACCCACGACGGCGAGCGACCGCGTAAGCAGTGGTGAGCGGCGCGAGCGGCGGCTGGGCGAGGCCATGCAGGTCATTTCGGTCCTGCGGGACCGACTCCTGCACGCGCCGCTCTAAACGACGGCGACCTTGATGATGTCGTTGGAGCCGGGGATGTTGACGGCGGTGCCCGCGATCAGCACGACGCGGTCGCCCGGAGCAAGGACACCGCTGGCCCGCGCCGCGTCGAGGCCGTAGCCCCACAGCTCGTCGACGGTGTCACAGGGAGGGATCCACAGCGGCACGACGCCCCACTCCAGCGCCATCTGCTGCAGCGCGTGCTGCTGGTGGGTAAATGCCAGGATCGGCAGGTGGGGGCGCAGGCGGGCGATTTGCGAGGCGGTGCGCCCCGTGAATGTGGGCACGACCAGCGCCGTCGCGTGCAATGCCTCCGCCAGGTCGCAGGCGGCGGTACACATCGCGTCGCCAACGGCCTGACCGTCACCGTCGTGGACGAGCTGCGGCCGGTAAGCGAGACTCGGCTCGACGGCCCGGGCCATGCGCGCCATGAACGCGACGGCCTCGACGGCGTAGTCGCCGACAGCGGTCTCGCCGGAGAGCATCACGGCGGAGGTGCCGTCGAGGATCGCGTTGGCGACGTCGCTTGCCTCGGCCCTCGTCGGCTCCGGGCTCGAGATCATCGTCTCCAGCATCTGCGTTGCCGTGATCACCGGCTTGCCGGCCAGCAGCGCCCGCGCGATGATCCGCTTCTGGACGAGGGGCACCTCGGCAGGCCCGATCTCGACACCGAGGTCGCCGCGCGCCACCATCACCGCGTCGGCCGCCGCGAGGATCGCGTCGAGGTCGGCGACCGCCTCGGGCTTCTCGATCTTGGCGATGACGCGGACGCTCGAGCCGGCGGCGTCGACGAGCGCGCGCAGCGCGAGCACGTCCGCGGCGGAGCGCACGAACGACAGCGCCACGAAGTCGACGTCGTGAGCGAGGGCGAAGCGGAGGTCGACGAGGTCCTTCGCGGTGAGGGACGGGATCGGCAGATCGACCCCGGGCAGGTTGACGCCCTTGTGCGAAAGCACGGTGCCGCCAACGACGACCCGACAGCGTGCCCGCCCGGCGGTGACGCTTTCGACGTGCAGGCGAATGCGCCCATCGTCGATCAGCACGTCGTTGCCGGGCCGGAGCACCTCACCGATGACGGCGGGGCTGACCGGCAGGTCACCGGGGCGGGCCAACCCGGCCGGCGCCACGCAGATCTCGCCACCAACGGCGAGGCGCAGCGGCGCGGGCAGGTCGCCGATCCGCAGTTTCGGCCCCTGGAGGTCGGCGATCACCGCGAGCGGGCGGCGGGCAGCGGCCTGCGCCTTGCGTACCTGGCGGATGCGCGCGGCGTGCTCGGCCTGTGTGCCGTGCGAGAAGTTCAGGCGGGCGCCGTCCATGCCCGCTTCGACCAGCGCGGCGATCGCCGCCGGCGAGTCGGCTGCCGGGCCGAGGGTCGCGACGATCTTCGTCCGGCGGAGCTGGCCGATCACGCGGCGAAGGCTAGCTGCAAGGGTCAGCGTCGGGGTCGCCGCCGCCCGTACGGTCAGCGCCGGGCGCGCGGGAAGGCGGCCCAGCCGGGGTACTCGGCGGCCGCGCCGAGCTCCTCCTCGATGCGCAGCAGCTGGTTGTACTTGGCAACGCGGTCGCTGCGCGAGGGGGCGCCGGTCTTGATCTGCCCGACGCCGGTGGCGACTGCGAGGTCGGCGATCGTGACGTCCTCGGTCTCGCCCGAACGGTGCGACATGATCGAGGCGTACCCGTTCGCGCCGGCCAGCGCGATCGCCTCCAGCGTCTCGGTGAGCGTCCCGATCTGGTTGACCTTGATCAGGATCGCGTTGCCGGTGCCGCTGTCGATGCCGCGGCGCAGCCGCTCGACGTTGGTGACGAACAGGTCGTCGCCGACGAGCTGGACGCGGTCGCCGAGCCGATCGGTGATCGCCTTCCAGCCGGCCCAGTCGTCCTCGGCGAGACCGTCCTCGATCGACAGCACCGGATAGCGGTCGCACATGCTGTCGTACAGCTCGATCATCGCGGCGCTGTCACGCGTCGTACCGTCGCCCGCGAACGTGTAGACGCCGTCGGCGAAGAGCTCCGTCGAGGCCGGGTCGAGCGCAATCGCGATCTTGTCGCGGTGGCCGGCACGCTCGGCGGCCTCGAGCACCGCCTCGATCGCCTGGTCGCTGGAGGCGAGGTCAGGCGCGAAGCCGCCCTCGTCGCCGACGCCGGTGGCGAGCCCGCGCTCCGACAGCACCTGCTTCAACGTATGGAAGGTCTCCGCGGCGATGCGCAGCCCTTCCGAAAACGAGGAGGCGCCGGCCGGGATGATCATGAACTCCTGGAAGTCGAGACCATTCTGCGCGTGCGCCCCGCCGTTGATGACGTTGAGCATCGGCACCGGCAGCACGTGCGCGTTGACGCCGCCGACCCAGCGGTAGAGCGGTACGCCGCCCTCCGCCGCAGCGGCCTTCGCGGCCGCGAGCGAGACGCCGAGGATCGCGTTCGCGCCGAGCCGCCCCTTGTTGGGAGTGCCGTCGAGGGCGATCAGGGCGGCGTCGAGCGCCCGCTGGTCGCGGGCATCACTGCCACGCAGCGCCGGGGCGATCTCGCGGACGACGTTGTCGACGGCCTTCAGCACGCCCTTGCCGAGCCACGCACCGCCGTCCCCGTCGCGCAGCTCCACGGCCTCGTGCGCCCCCGTGGACGCCCCGGAGGGCACCGCGGCGCGCCCCATCGTCCCGGAGTCGAGCCACACGTCCACCTCGATGGTGGGATTGCCACGCGAGTCGACGATCTGCCGAGCCCGTATGTCGCGGATCACGCCCTTGCCCATCTACGCCTCCTCGGTCTTTGCCTGGTCGAAGTATCGATCCTGCTCGGCGAGCGTGAGCAGCGAAAACGTGTGGCCGTCAGCGGCGGCCAGCGTCTCCGCCCGTTCGACGCGCGAGCGGAAGCGGTCGGTGGAGGCGCGCAGCGCGAGCTCCGGGTCGACATTGAGCATCCGAGCGACGTTGACCGTGGCCAGCAGCAGGTCACCGGTCTCGGCGAAGACGCGCGGGTCGGGCTCGCTCTCGGGTGCCGTCCCGCCGGTGCGGGCCAGCTCGGCGCGCAGCTCCTCGATCTCATCGGCGAGGTCGCAGGCGGCCCCGCTCACGTCGGGGTACTCGAACCCCACGTGGGCCGCGCGCTTCTGCACCTTGCGTGCCCGCAGCAGCGCGGGCAGCCCGTCGGGGATGTCATGGAAGATGCCCTCGCGTCCCTCCGACTCGACCTTGATGCGCTCCCAGTTGGAGCGGACGCGCTCGGCAGTGTCGGCCTCCACCTCGCCAAACACATGCGGGTGGCGGCGGACGAGCTTCTCGTGCACGAGCCGCACGACCTGCTCGAGGTCGCCGGCGCGACTGCCCCTGGGACCGCGAGCAGACCGTGCGCACGATCGTGCCGCACACCGTCGAGGAGGCGTACGAAGTCGCCGACGCCGC
>JANXXF010000410.1 GCA_025350775.1 Actinomycetes bacterium | reverse complement strand
CCGACGACGATCGACGGGTAGATGGCGTCGCGACGCATCGTGATTGCGGTGAGGTGGAAGAGCGGAAACGGCTCGGCCGGCGAGTAGTAGCCGGTGTGGTCGCCGAAGGGGCCTTCGACGCCGAGCTCGCCCTTCTTGATGTAGCCCTCCAGCACGATTTCGGCGTGCGCCGGCACCTCGAGGTCGACGGTCTTGCCCTTGACCAGCTCGACTGCCTCGCCACGCAGGAAGCCGGCGAGCATGAACTCGTCGATGTGCTTGGGCAGGGGTGCCGAGGCCGAGTACGCAGTGATCGGGTCGAGCCCGAAGGCGACAGCGACCTCGAGCCGCTCGCCCATGCCGCGCCAGTCGGAGGCGCCGTCCTTGTGCAGCTGCCAGTGCATGAACGTCGTGCGCCGGTCGATCTTCTGCATCCGGTACATGCCGACGTTGCGCGAGCCGGTGCGCGGGTCGTTCGTGATCACCGCGGGCAGCGTGATGAACGGAGCCGGGTCGCCGGGCCAGCAGTGGAGGATCGGCAGGACATCGAGGTTGACGTCGTCGCCGGTGAGCACGATCTCCTGGCTGGGGCCGCTTCGGACGAGCTTCGGCCGCGAGTCGGCGATCGACTTCAGCTTCTGCAGGCCCTTGACCTTCTCGATCAGGCCCTGCGGCGGCTGCATCTCGAACACCTCGCCCAGGCGGGCGGCCACGTCGTCGAGGCTCTTCACGCCGAAGCCCAGGCACATGCGCCGCTCGGTGCCGAACTGGTTGATCAGCAGCGGGTGGCGCGCGCCCTTGACGTTCTCGAACAGTAGCGCCGGGCCCTTCGCCTTCACCGTCCGGTCGACGATCTCGGTGACCTCGAGATACGGGTCGACCTCCGCCTGCACACGTACCAGCTCGCCCTCGCGCTCGAGCAGCGCGATCCACTCACGAAGGTCACGCAGCGCCATCGGAGCTGAGTGTACGGACCCCCTGCAGGGCTGGGTCGCAGCAGAAGGGCAGGGTACGCGTCTACGTCAGCGGCGGCGGGCTCGGCTTCAGCGGCGGCCAAGGCGTGCGCGAACTGCGCGAGCACGGCCACGCGGTGCGCGCCGACTGGGTCGACGTGCGCGACGCCGCCGGGCTGGCCGCGGTGGGCGGCAGGCGGCGGGGCTAGCCTCGGGCGCGCGGGCGGTGCGTCAGTGCTTGTCGCGCCGCGAGCCGGCCCAGTGGGCGAGCTGGCCGAGCGCGATCACGCCGATGAAGACGCCGCCGGTGGCGAGCATGCCGAGGACGACCTTCTTGCCCTCTTTGGCTGCGTCGAGCAGGACGAATGCGAGTGCGTTCACGAGCGAGATGCTAACGCACGCGGCGCTCGTGCGCAGCAAGGGCTGTTGCGACGGCCTCGACACCGGCGGCCTCGTGCGCGAGGGCGAGCAGCGGAGCCGGGTCGTCGACGTCGCGCAGCGCCGCCCGGGCCTCGGCCAGCCCGCCCTCGGCGAGCAGCGCCGCATGGGCGGCCCACAGAGGCCCGTCCCCACCCTTGCGCTCGCCTTGCAGCAGCGAGCAGAGCGAGATCAGCTCGGCCAGGTTTGCGACCGCGGCGACGTCCTCGTGCTCGGCGACGCGGACGAGGCCGTGCGCGTACAGGTAGTCGCCGAGGAGGATCGCCGTGTCGCGATCGGTGGGCGCGAACAGGCGCGGCCGGCCGTAGTGGACGAGGTAGCCCTCGTAGATCGTCTCCAGGCCGAGCGCGTAGAGCGGGTCGCCGAGCTGCGAGAAGACGGCTACCTCCTCGCGCTCGGCGGGCGGCAGGGTGACGTCGGCCCACAGCCGGGACTCGCCGGCCGCCTCGGCGACGATCGCGGCCCACACCGACGGTGCGCTGCCGGGTGCGCTGCCGGGCGTGGCGTCGGCCGCGAGGCCGGGCGTGGGGCCGGGCGTGGCGTCGGCCGCGAGGCCAGGCGTGGCGTCGGGCGTGGCGTCGGGCGCGAGGTCAGGCACGCATGAACTCCGCGACGGCCTCGACGGTGCGGTCGATGTCGGCGTCGCTGTGCGCGGTCGAGAGCATCGTCGCCTCGAACTGGCTGGGGGCGACGTAGATGCCGCGGGCGAGCAGGTGGCGGAAGAGCGCGCCGTAGCGGGCGGTGTCGCTGGTGGCGACCTCGTCCCAGTTGCGGCACGGGCCGGCGTTGAAGAAGAGGGTGCTCAGCGCGCCGACGCGGGCGAGCGTGACCGGGTGGCCGGCAGTCGCGTCGCGCAGGCCGGCCTCGAGGCGGGCGCCCTTGCGCTCCAGCTCCTCGTAGATGCGCGGGTCGCGCAAGCGGCGGACCACCGAGAGACCCGCCGCGGTGGCGAGCGGGTTGCCCGAGAGCGTCCCGGCCTGGTAGACGTCGCCGGTCGGGGCGAGGCTGTCCATCACGTGGGCGCGGCCGCCGAACGCCGCCAGCGGGAGGCCGCCACCGACGATCTTGCCGAGGATCGTCAGGTCGGGCGTGACGCCGTAGCGCTCCTGCGCCCCGCCGCGCCCGAGCCGGAAGCCGGTGATCACCTCGTCGAAGACGAGCAGCGCGCCGCAGGCCGAGGCGAGCTGGCGCAGTGCCTCGAGGAAGCCGGGCTCCGGCGGGACGACGCCCATGTTGCCGGCCACCGGCTCGCAGAGGATCGCCGCGAGGCCCTCGCCGTAGCGCGCCACGGCGTCTGCCACCGCGACGATGTCGTTGTACGGCACGACGATCGTGTCGACGACGGCACCCGACGGCACACCCGGCCCCGACGGAATCCCGAGCGTCGCGAGCCCCGAGCCGGCGCTGACGAGCAGCGCATCGGCATGCCCGTGGTAGTTGCCGACGAACTTGATGATGCGGTCGCGCCGGGTGAAGCCACGCGCGAGCCGGATCGCACTCATCGCGGCCTCGGTGCCGGACGAGACGAGCCGCACCTTCTCGATCGAGGGGACGGCGTCGACGAGCTCGGTGGCGAGGTCGACCTCGAGCTCGGTGGCGGCGCCGAAGGTCGTGCCCTTGGAGGCGGTGGCCTGGATGACGTGGACGACCTCGGGGTCGGCGTGGCCGAAGATGAGCGGCCCCCACGACTGCACCCAGTCGAGATAGCGTTCGCCGTCTGCCGTGGTGATGTAGGCGCCCTCACCCCGCTCGACGAACAGCGGCTCGTCGAGGCCCACCGCGCGCATCGCACGTACCGGCGAGTTGACGCCCCCGGGGATCACCGCCAGCGCGCGCTTCCAGCGCTCGGAGCGCGGGCCGCCCAGGCCGGGCCCGCCCGGCCCGGCGCCCGCTAGAGCCACGCAGCCAGCTCCTTTGCCCAGTAGGTCAGGATCACCTCGGCGCCGGCGCGCTTGATGCCGATGAGGGTCTCGAGCGCGGCCTGCCGCTCGTCGATCCAGCCGCCGGCAGCGGCGCTCTTCACCATCGCGTACTCGCCCGAGACGTTGTACGCCCAGACCGGCGCGTCGAAACGGTCGCGGACGGCACGGATGACATCGAGGTACGGGAGCGCCGGCTTCACCATCAGGACGTCGGCGCCCTCCTCGAGGTCGAGCGCGCACTCGCGCAGGGCCACGCGCACGTTCGCGGGATCCAGCTGGTAGCTGCGGCGGTCGCCGAACGCGGGGGTCGACTCGGCCGCCTCACGGAAGGGCCCGTAGAAGGCCGAGGCGTACTTGGCGGCGTACGAGACGATCGGGATGCCCTGGTGGCCGGCGCCGTCGAGGCCGCTGCGGAGCGCGGCGATGCGGCCGTCCATCATGTCGCTCGGGCAGACGACGTCGGCGCCGGCAGCAGCGTGGCTGACAGCGGTGCGCGCGAGCAGGTCGAGCGTCGGGTCGTTGTCGACGTCGCCGTCGCAGGTGACGCCGCAGTGGCCGTGCGCCGTGTACTCGCAGAGGCACACATCGGTGAGCAGCAGCAGGCCGGGCACCTCGCGGCGGAGCGCGCGCAGGGCGCGCTGCACGATGCCGTCATCGGCGTAGGCGCCCGTGCCGAGGTCGTCCTTCTCCTCGGGCAGCCCGAAGAGGAGGATCCCGGGGATGCCGAGGCGCTGCAGCTCGGCGGCTTCGCGGCACAGCTCGTCGACCGAGTACTGCACAATCCCGGGCAGGCCCGCGAGGGGCCGCACGATGCCCTCGCCAGGCACAACGAAGAGCGGCATGAGCACGTCGTCGAGCGACAGCTCGGTTTCACGGACGAGAGAGCGGAGCGCGCCCGTGCGGCGCAGCCGCCGCAGGCGGGTCGACGGGAACGTGGACACGTGCCCTAGGTTAGTCGCCGGAGGTCGGCCCGGCGGGCGGCACCGGCTCGGCCGGCAGTGGCGGCGGCTCCACCTCGACCTCGACCGGGATCGGCCCGCCAGCACGCCAGGGCTGCAGCTCGACCCGCTCGCCGAAGAACTCCCACACGGCACGGGCGGACGCGAGCAGCGGTAACGCCACCAGGACGCCCGGCAGCCCGTAGATCTCGAGCCCGGCGAGGAGGCCGAAGATGACGAGTAGCGGGTGCAGCTGCACGGCGCGGCTCATCACGTTCGGGATCACGACGTGCCCCTCCACCTGGTGGATGAAGAGGAA
>JANXXF010000353.1 GCA_025350775.1 Actinomycetes bacterium | reverse complement strand
CCGGAGATCGCGGCGCAGCGGGTGCCACCGTCGGCCTGGAGCACGTCGCAGTCGAGCAGCAGCGTCCGCTCGCCGAGCGCGTCGAAGTCGGCGACGGCGCGGATCGCGCGGCCGATCAGGCGCTGGATCTCGACCGTGCGGCCGGACTGCTTGCCACGCGCCGCCTCGCGGTCGGTGCGCTGGCCGGTAGAGGCCGGCAGCAGCGAGTACTCGGCGGTCATCCAGCCGCGGCCCTTGCCCTTCAGCCAGCGCGGCACGCCCGCCTCGATCGAGGCGGTGCACAGCACGCGGGTCTTGCCCTGGCTGTAGAGCACCGAGCCGTCGGCCTGCTCGAGCCAGTCGGGCTCGAGCGCGAGCTTGCGCAGGTGATCGTGCCGGCGTCCGTCGTTGCGGGGGGCGCTGCTCATGCGGCTGACCTTTCGAGATCGGCGAGGGCCACGCGCTCGACGTCGCCGAGCGGCAGCTGGAGGAACCGGGCGCCCAGCGAGCGGAACTGCGCGGGATCGCCGGTCGTGAGAAAGCGGTACTCGCCCTCGTGCTTGCGGGCGTTGGCGAGACGCTTGCGCGACAGCGTGTCCGAGACCTCACGAGCCGTCTCCTCGGCCGAGAAGACAAGCTCGACATCGCGGCCGAACACGCGCTGAAGGATCGGGCGGATCAACGGGTAGTGGGTGCAGCCGAGGATCACGGTGTCGCAGCCGGCACGCTTGAGCGGCGCCGCCACCTCGCGCACCGCCTCGACCGTCTCGGCGGCGAACGGGTCGTCGCTCTCGATCAGCGGTACGAGCCGCGGGCAGGCGACGGGGAAGAGGCGGACGCCCGCGTCATGCGCCTTGATCAGCTCGGCGTAGCGGCCGCTCTCGACCGTCGCCTGCGTCGCGAGCAGCCCGACGCGGCGATTGCGGGTCGCCTGCACCGCGGCGTGGGCCTCGGGCGCAATGACGCCCATGATCGGAACCGAGAGCTGCTCCTGCAGCTCCGGCAGCGCCGCCGCCGTCGCCGAGTTGCACGCGACCACGATCAGCTTGACGCCGAGCCCCTCGAGGTAGCCCGCGATCTCCCGCGCGAAGCGCCGGATCTCGTCGAGCGGCCGCGGGCCGTACGGAAGCCGGGCGGCGTCGCCGAGATAGACGAAGTCCTCGTTCGGCATCGTCACGAGGCACTCGTGGAGGACGGTGAGACCGCCCATCCCGGAGTCGAACACGCCGACAGGCCGTGCATCCATGCGGGGCAGTGTAGAGGGGCCGGCGGCCCGACCCTCACCGGTTGTCTAGGCTATCTCGTTGTGAGCATGAAGAAAACGTGGGTCGCGCTCGCCTTGGGTGTTGCCCTTCTCCTGCCGCTGCCGATCTCGTCGGCTGCCGCTGCGTACGCGCCGAAGCTCATCGTCACTCCGGCGTCGCCCGGATCCGGCACGGCCGACGTCACCGTCGCGCTGCTCGGAGCGGCCGGTGAGGAGACGACGGCGCGCAGCAGCGTCTACCTGCCGCTCGGCTACCGCACGAGGCGGCCGGCCGTCGGCGTCCAGCTCGGTGCGGCACATCTGAACGCCGTCACCCCGGCGGGCGGTCTGACGACGCTCTCGGGCACGGTCACTGCGGTGGCCGTCGCCGACTACGCGTCCAGCACCTGTGCCGCCGGCGCCGACGCCGTCTGGCTGCTCGAGGTCACTCGCAACAGAACGGTGATCAGTATTCCGCTGCTGGTGGCGCCGGCAGCACCGGCTGCCTCGACGTTCGCGGCGGCGACGATCACCGCCTGCTGGCCAGCCCCGGGCGCGCCCGAGTTACGAGGCCTGCGGCCCGCCTCGATCACCTTCGTGCTGGGCAGCTCCGCCGTGACCGCCCCGACGGCGGCCGGCACCTATCGCTGGCGTGCGCAGCTCACTCCGTTCGGGGCAGCCGCCGGCGCCGGCGAGAACGCCGCCGGCACCGTCGAGGCCCAGTCGCTCGTGCTCATCCCACTGGCCCTCCGGCTGTCAGCGAAGCTGACTGTCCGCCGGACGCCGGTCGATCTGAAGGTGACCCGCACCGTCAACGGCGAGCCGCTCACCGTCGTCGAGCACCGGGTGCTCGTGACCCGCTTCGCCTCGCTGACAGGGTCGGCAACCGAGGCCGCTACCGGCCTCCACAACGCGCCCGTGGACGTGCTGGGCGCCAGCTCGTCGGCGCAGCTGCGTCGACTCACCCAGGTCTCACCGGATGCGCGCGGCGCCTTCGCGACGCTGGTGCAGATCAACACTACCGCGAAGGCCGTCACCTTCCAGGCCTCGCTCGAGCTCGAGGTGCGCGACCGTGGCGCAAATGCGTGCATCGCCAGCTTCGGAACGATGCCGTGCGTCTCGGCGACGTCCGGCGCCCTGACGCTGACAAGCCGTGCCGTCCGCCTCGCGACCGGCCGCTAGCTCCGGCGCGACGCGAGCGTGGCGGTCATCCGTCTCGGCACCTGCAGCTGGGCCGACGAGGGCTTGATCGCCGCCTGGTACCCGAAGGGCGTCTCCTCGGCTGCCGCACGCCTGCGCTACTACGCCGAGCGCTTCGACAACGTCGAGGTCGACGCGACCTACTACGCCCTCCCCCACCCCGAGACCGCCGCGCGCTGGGTCGAGCGCACGCCGCCCGAGTTCACCTTCAACGTCAAGGCCAGCGGCGAGATGACCGGCCATCGCAAGGGGCCGGCCCGCGAGACGGCGTTTGCCCTGTTCCGCTCGGCGCTCGAGCCGCTGGAGGTCTCCGGCAAGTGGCGGGGCGTGCTGCTGCAGTACCCGCCCTGGTTCGTGAAGAGCGCCGTGGCGAAGGAGGAGCTGGTCGCGGCGGGCGCGCTGGTGGCGCCGCTCGTGCCGCTCGTCGAGTTCCGCCACCGCTCCTGGCTGGAGGAGGAAGAGCGAGCGGACACGCTCTCGTTCCTCGAGCGGCACGGCCTGGCGTACGTCTCGGTGGACGCGCCGCGGACGCGGGCCGCCAACGTGCTGCCGCCGATTGCCGCAGCGACCCACAGCGTGGCGTACGTCCGCTTCCACGGCCGGAACGCGAAGACCTGGAACAGCCGCGGCGGCACCTCGGCGCAGCGCTTCGACTGGGACTACGCCGAGGGCGAGCTGGCCGAGTGGGTAGAGCCGCTACGCCGGCTCGCAGCCGCCACCGACGAGGTGTACGGGCTGTTCAACAACAACAACCAGGATCAGGCGCCGCGGGCCGCCGCAGTGCTGCGGCGCCTGCTTGACGCCGCAGGCATCGCCGCCACCGGCGGCAACGAGCCAGAGCCGGCCGCCCCAACCCTGTTCTGAGTACCCTTGACGCATGAGCGACTCCAGCGACTCCAGCGACTCCAGCGACGAGCAGACCGGCGGGGGCGGGGGCGAGCCGCAGCACCTTCATTTCGCGATCGACCTGCCCGACGAGCTGCAGGGCGGCGCCTACGCGAACGTTCTGGCCGCCTGGCACTCCGCGTACGAGTTCACGCTCGACTTCGCCTCGACCGGACCGGTGCGCCCGCGTGACGCAGCCGACGCTGCCGCCGGCTTCGAGGTGCCGTGCCGGATCGTGTCGCGCGTGAAGATCCCCGTCCCGCTCGTCTTCGACGTCATCCGCACCCTCAACGAGGAGATGACGAAGTACGAGGCCGAGTTCGGAGAGATCCGCCGGCCGCAGCAGAACCCGCCCGACGCGAACGACTAGCCTCGGCGAGCGTGGGCCCGCCGCGCAGCGGACTGCGGCCAGGGCGCGCTACCGCTCGAGCGGCAGATCGGCGTGGCGCGACCACTCGTGCCATGAGCCGGTGTAGTTGCGCGCGTTGTAGCCGGCGGCACGCAGGGCGAGCACGGCCAGCGCCGAGCGGGCGCCGGAGTGGCAGTAGCAGACCACCTCGGCGTCCGGCGGCAGGCCGGTGAGCTTCACGATCAGGTCCGCCGAGACGGGCTGGCCGGGGCCCGCGAAGAGGCGCTCGACCGGGAGGTTGCGAGCCTTCGGGATGTGGCCCTGGCGGGGATCGCAGGGAGCGCCGGCCTTGCCGTTGAACTCCTCCGGCCGACGGACGTCGATCAGTGTCAGCGCGGCGTCGTCGAGGCGCGAGGCGAGCTCGGCACGGGTTGCGATGGCCGCGAGGTTGGGCGTCAGCTCCTGGCGCACCTTCGGCGGATAGACCGTGCCCGTGGCCAGCTCGCCCTGCCAGCCGGAGAGGCCGCCGAGCAGCACGGCGACCCGCGGCTGGCCGGCGAGCTCCGCCATCGTCTGCGCGGCTGTCGCGCCGACGCAGCCGCCCTCGTCGTAGAGAACGAGGCGCACGTCGCCGGACACACCTTGCCGGCGCAGTCGCAGCGCGACCTCTTCGGCGAGCTCGCGGAGGCCCTCCTCCTCGGTGGACGGCGGCGGCGAGCCGAGGACGAGCGGGATGGAGCCGGCGATGTGGCCGCGCCCGTGCGCGTTCGGGCCGCGGACATCCGCCAGCAGCAGGTCGGGCTCGCCGTAATGGGCCGCGAGCCAGGCGGCGTCGACGACCTTGGGGAAGTCACTCATGACGGGCGATGCTACCCGGGGAGGCGCCGGCGCCGTGGCGGATCAACGTGACGCCCGGTGCCGTGACGGCGCCCTCGTAGCTATGGCCGACAGCGTCATGGCAGCGTGTTTCCCAGCAGCAGCAGCTGCGCGGTCAGGTTCTGGAACGGCTCGAAGCGCTCGCCCAGGGCACGTACCTCCGCCGTCGAGAGGTCTCGGCCGTCAGCGTAGAGACGGGAGCACGCCTTGCGCAGCACCAGGTCGCCGGCAGGCCAGGCGCGCGGACGGGCGAGCTGCCGGGCCAGAAACCAATCCGCCGTCCACTCGCCGAGGCCCCGCACTGCGACGAGACGGGCCTTCACCTCGCCGTCGGCGAGCGCTGCGAGGCCGGCGAGGCCGGCCATCGCCGCGGCGACACCCACGACATACTCGGCCTTCCGCCGTGAGAAGCCGAGCAGGACGAGCGCCTGCGGGTCGGCGGCGGCGAGCAGGTCGGGGCGGGGAAACGCGTGGACGGCGAGTGCCGGCCCGACAGGGCTCCGGGCACTACCCGGCGGTGTCCCCACCCCCGGAGCTGCGCCCGCCCGGCGGCCCGGCTCGCCGTAGGCCGCGATCAGCCGATTGCGCACCGCCAAGGCCGAGAAGAGCGACACCTGCTGCGCCGTGATCGCCGTCACCAGCGCCTCGAACGGGTCGGGCGCGAGCGGCGGCCGAAACCCGGGGAATCGTGCCTGGAGCCCCTGCAGCACCGGATCGCCGGAGGCGGCTACGAACGCTGCGAAGCCCTCCAGGTCGTGCGGTGCCCCGAGCAGCTGCAGCACCTCGGCGGCGATCGCCGGGTCGCACGGGTCGACCCTGACCGCAACGTCGCCGTCACCGTCGCCGTCGCCCGAGCCCGGCACAGCCGCGATGCGCACTGCCGTGCCGCCGACCACCCGCCACAGTGCGCCGCCGCACCACAGGTTCGCAAGGTCGGGCCCGTAGGCGCGGAAGCGCGCCATCGAGAGCTCGAAGTTGTACGGTGCCGGCAGCCGGACGAGCGGCACAGCCCTAGCCGAGCGCGCGCAGCACGTCGTCGAGGTCGTCGAACGGCTCCCAGAGCGCGCCGACGGCATCGAGGTAGCCGCACAGCCGGTCGCGGGCGAAGACCCGCACGGCGGAGCGCGCCGCGCAGAGGTCGGAGTAGCCGTCACCGACGTAGACGATCTCACCCGCCGGCAGGCTCGCCCGCTTGCAGGCCTGGCCGCACACCAGGCACGGCTCGTCGTCGCGAAAGAGCGGCAGCCAGCCGTCCGGCCGCGGGTTGAGCCGGTTGGCGATCACCTCGACCTCGATGCCTTCGCGGGCCAGCAGCGGCTGGATCAGCTCGTGGAAGCCGCTCGACAGGACGAGCGGAGCGTGTCGCGCCACGATCTCGCGGAAGCCGGGCCGCAGGCCGAGGTTCTCGACGAGGAAGGCGACGACCTCGGCGAGGGGCACCCGTAGCGTCGCGAGCTCCATCGCGATCACCTCGTGCAGACCGAGCCGCCGGCCCAGCAGACGCTCGGCCTCCATGAAGACACCGGGGTCACCGAACCGCTCGACGGCGAGCACGAGGCCGTCGGTCTCGGTGCAGGTGCCATCCCAGTCGAGCACGAGGCGCATCGAACCAGGATAGAAAAAAGATCCGGGCCGCGGCGTCCCCTTAGACCTGCGGCCCGGATCCCCTTCGATGGCACGCGGCCACCTGGCGTCGGCAACGCACCTGGTCCCCACCGGTGCGCCGCCTGCCTTTCCTTCATCGCTCGGTCGAGCGAGAGAGCGGCGGGCGGCGGCCTCGGCTGGAGGCCGCCGCCCGCGTTGCGCTAGCCGCGGAGGAGGCTCAGCACTCCCTGCGAGGACTGGTTGGCCTGCGCCAGCATCGCAGGGAGTGCTGAGCCTCCTCCGCGGCTAGCGCAACGCGGGCGGCGGCCTCCAGCCGAGGCCGCCGCCCGCCG
>JANXXF010000330.1 GCA_025350775.1 Actinomycetes bacterium | reverse complement strand
GGTGGCGCCGCGGCCTCTTGCGTGTATCGGAACGCGACCCTGTCCTCATCACCTCATCACCCAAACGGGGCAAATACTTACACAAATCGGGAACTGCTGGCAACTATTGACAGGGCTCCGGGCTCCGGGCTCCGGGCTCCGGGCTCCGGGCTCCTCCGTCCCGGGCCGCGGCGGGCCGACGCGCGGCTCGGCCGGCAACACGAGCCGCTCAGCTACTGGCCTTTCGGGTCTTCGACTGCCGCTGTGGCGACGCGACGATTCCGTCGCATCCGGCTGGAGGCACACCAGTGCCCGGTGGAACCGAAAGGGCCGTCCCCAGCCCGGGGATGAGGCTCACCGGTGCGGCGTACAGCCGGTGGTGCTCACGACCGCCAGCGGATCAACGAAGAAGCTGCCGAGGAGCACCTCGGGCGGGCCGGCTGGCTGCAGTACGGCGATCTGGACAAGGATGTAGTTCGCCCCGGGCACGGGGTAGGTGACCGAGCCTGCGCCCGTCGCGTCGAGCGTCACGGTGGAGAAGTTGTTCGCCTCGCCGCGCACCATGTTCACGGAGGCGCGCTTTCCTGCGCCGGCAGAATCGCTGAGGCTGAAGGTCTCGAGCGGTGTCACACCGCCGAGGGTCGTGTAGGCGCACCACTCGAGGGTGGCCTGGCCGGGCGCTTCGGCCGGCACAGCCGCCGGCACGGGCGCCGGCAGGGCCTGGAGGACAGCGAGCCCGTGCAGTGACGCTGCAAGCGCCGCGCCGATCGCAACCCGCGCCGAGCGCTGCACTGCAGGCCGAGTTGCCGTGGACGGCGAGCCGAGCGTGTGCGCCGCAGCCACGGCGGAGGCACCCGTCCGTCGTAGCTCGGCCGCAACTGCCGTCGGCACGCCTGTCGCGCCTGCTGCGGCCTGGAGATCGGCAGCGGCCCGCCGCAGCACGGTGGCCGCCCGGACGGGACTCGCCGTGAGCAGCGCGAGAGCGCTGTGCTCGGCCGTGATCGCCGCCTTGACCTGCGGGACGGGGCCACCGCCTGCCGTCGCCGCGGCGACCTGGCCGCCTGACGCACCGACCGGAAGGGCGAGCACGGCCGCAACCACCGCGCCTGCCAGCGCCACCGTGCGTCTTGTCGAATGCATCGCTCGCTCCATCACCGGGGTTCACGGGTTGTAGCACGGTGTACCACCCCGGCCCTTCAAGGCGGCCGCGTGGTGACCGAGCGGGCGGCCACGTCCCGCTCCCGTAACGACGAGGGGCGACTTCGGGGGTCGCGCTCCGCCACGACCTCAACTCAGTTCCCGACACCCCTGGCTCGCGAGGGATGCTGCTGATCGGCCTTGACCAGGGCCACAACCATTCCATCGACTCGGACGGCTCCGGTCGTCCTCCGAGAGGGCTCGCTCGTTTGCGTAGCCCCGAGACCGGGTCCGCGAGCGCGGCCCTACCCCTTCCGACGCCACTGCAACCGTGCGCCACTCCCGCAGCCCGCACTGGCGGTCGAGGGAAGCCTGACTTCTTCACGACGGTCCCTCCCTCGATCTGTCGCAGATCACCCCGCACGCTCCCAGCCGGAGCGGACGAGGCAGGAGAGACCGCCACCAAGTTCTACGAGCTACGGGACAACGTCCGGTGGGACGCTTGCACTCGTTATCGGCCTCGGCGTCTTCACCGGCGCCGGCCTTGCCGCCAGCAAGCTCGCCCCGGCGAACACCACCCCGCCGACCCAGTCCGGCACTCCCCAGGAGGGCCAGAAGCTGACCGGAGTCAACGGCACGTGGAGCAACAAGCCGACCGGCTACAACAACTTCTGGACCCGCTGCGACAAGACCGGCAACAGCTGCGCCAACATCAGCGGTGCAACCAGCCTGACCTACACGCTGACCACCGCGGACATCGGGAACACGGTGCGCTTCAAGGTGCAGGCCATCAACGCGGACGGCCAGGCATCGGCGTCGTCGGTGCCGACGGCAGTCATCACCGCGGCTACCGCCCCTGCCCCGGCGCCCTCTGCAACCGGCTGCCCGAAGGACGCCGGCACCGCGCAGGTCGCCGACGTGTCCCTGCCGGCACGGCTGATCGTCGACCAGCAGCAGTCCGACCCGGCAGTCGTGGCCCGCGGAACGACGCAGATCCTCGTCCGCTACCACGTCGTCGACACGTGCGGCCATCCGGTGCAGGGCGCGCTGGTCTACGCGACGGCCGTCCCGTTCAACCAGTTCACGATCCCGGCCGAGCAGGCGACTGACGCCAACGGCTGGGCGCAGGTCGAGTTCCGCCCGATGGCCGGCTTCCCGGCCAGCGCGAAGCAGCAGGTGCTCGCGATCTTCGTCCGCGCCCGCAAGGCGAG
>JANXXF010000036.1 GCA_025350775.1 Actinomycetes bacterium | reverse complement strand
TCGTCACGACCCCGGCGAAGCCGATCAGCAGCCCGACCACACCGGCTGGCTTCAGGCGCTCGCCGAGGACGAGGCGGCCCAGCACCAGCACGAAGAACGGCGACGTGTTCGAGAGCACCGCTGCGTTGCCCGCGCCCGCGCGCAGCACGCCCTCGGCGAAGCCCTCGAGGAAGACGACGACGCCGAGCACGCCGGTCACGGCCGACCACATCAGCAGCCGTCCCGTGGGGAAGCGCGAGCGGAGCAGCGGCAACAGCGCGAGCAGCAACCCGGCCGAGATCAGCGCGCGCAGCCCGTTGAGCATGAGCGCCGAGGTCTGCGGCCCTCCGATCGCGACCGCACGGTACGAGCCGCCCCAGAACAGCACCGGCGCCGCGAGCAGGATGTATCCGGTGGCGGCGCTCGACCGCGGTGGCTTCGTCGCCATCGACCGACCGTATCGCGCAGGCCCGCCCCGCTGCAACCGACGGCGGAGCCGGCGCCTGCCCCGCCCCGCTACGTCCGGCGCCCACCTATCCTTGGCACGATGACCGTCCCCGCGCTGACCGTCGCCGAGCTCGTCGCGCTCATCGCCCCGGGCTCCCTGGTGGCTGTGCCCCCCGACTACAGCGGGCCGTCGCTCGCGGCGACACGCGCGCTGATCGCCGCGGGTACGACAGGCCTCCGGCTACTGGCCGTGCCGACCTCGGGAATGCAGGCCGACCTACTGATCGGCGCCGGCGTCGTCGACGAGGTGGAGGCCGCCGCCGTGCTGCTCGGCGAGCACGGCGGGGCACCGCGCTTCACGGCCGCCGTCGTCGCCGGCGCGATCCGCATGCGCGACACGACCTGCCCCGCCGTCCACGCCGCGCTCCAGGCAGCCGAGAAGGGCCTCCCGTTCATTCCGCTACGCGGCCTGATCGGCAGCGACGTGCTGCGCTTCCGGCCGGACTGGCAGGTGATCGACAACCCGTTCGCGGTGGGCGGGGGCGCCGCAGCCGGCGCCGCGAGCGCCGACCCGATCGTCCTGCTCCCCGCCATCCGTCCCGACGTCGCCCTCTTCCACGCGCCTCGCGCCGACCGCGACGGCAACGTCTGGATCGGTCGCCGCCGCGAGCTCGTGACCATGGCACACGCCGCCAGCGCGACCCTCGTGACCGTGGAGGAGATCGTCGACGGCTCGTTGCTTGCCGACGAGGCGACCGCCGCCGGCGTGCTGCCCGCGCTGTACGTCACCGCCGTTGCGGTGGCGCCCGGCGGCGCGTGGCCGCTCGGCCTGCCGGGCCACAGCGAGCCGGACAACGCCGAGCAGGCCCGCTACGCGCGGGCCGCGCGCAGCGACGACGGCTTCCGCGCCTACCTGGCGGAGCTGCTCGCGGACGCGGCAGGCGCGGCGGACGCGGCAGGCGCGGCGGACGCGGGGCGCTGATGGCTGCCGCACGCACTGCCCTGCTCGTGACGGCCCTCGCCGACCGTCTGCGCGGGCTCTCGTGCGTCGCCGTCGGTGCGACATCACCGCTCCCCGCCGCGGCGGCGCTGCTCGCCCGCGCCCGCGCCGAGGCTGTCGGCGACCGGCTCCAGACGATCGTCCTCGGCAGCCGGCAACACAACCCTTTCACCGACGGTGGCCGCGAGCTGTTCGACTGCGCAGCCCAGGGCCGGATCGACGCGTTCTTCCTCAGCGGTGGCCAGATCGACGGCGCCGGCAACGTCAACCTCGTCGGGACGGGCGACTATCCGGCGCTCACGCACCGCTTCCCCGGCTCGTTCGGGTCGGCGTACCTGGCGTTTCTCGTGCCCAGCGTGATCCTCTACCGCGAGGAGCACTCGCGGCGCGTGCTCGTACCACGGGTCGATTTTGTCAGCGCGCCTGGCACGAGCGCCCCGGGGACATACCGCCCCGGCGGCCCGACGGCCCTCGTCACCGGCCGCTGCGCGTTCGCCTTCGACCGCGCCCGAGGGAGGTTCACCCTGACTTCGCTCCACCCCGGCGAGACGCTCGAGAGCGTCCGCGAACACACCGGCTTCGACTTCCAGCTGCCGGAGGGCGAAGGCCGGGCCGGCACCGCCGCCATACCGACGACGCCGGCGCCGACGACCGCCGATCTGTGGCTGCTGCGCGAACGCATCGCCGGGGAAGTGGCCGAAACCTATCCCCGCTTCGCGGCGCTCATCGCAGCCGTCTGAGCCCCAGGGCTATTTCCCGCGCGACGTCTTCTTCTGCTTGATCTTGACGATCTTCTGCGACGGCGTGCCGCCACCGGCGCCGCCGAGCCGTGGCAGCGAGGTGGGCGGGCGCTTCGGCTTGGGAGCCACTACTTGGTCCCCGACTTCTTCTGCAGTCCGCCGAGAAGGCGGCTCGCCTGACGGGCAGCCCTGGCGCAGCTCGCACGCAGGCTGGATAGGGCGGTGCAGCGGGTCGTCGGAACGGTGGAGCCCATCGGTCGACCTCTCTCGCTTGGTGTCGACGCACCATACTCCAAATGCGACGATCCTCACGTAGCGCGGAATGGAGGGGCAGTCGCGCGCACACACGGAGGCGACCCTCCGGGGCCTGTTCGATCCTCTCGCCTGACCGGGCGCGAAGGCCCGGGCCTCCCGCTAGTGGTGCACGGGACCCTTCGGAATATCCGGGCGGTCGTTCACGTCGGTCTCCATCGCCCACAGCGGCAGCATCACGCCGAGGAGCGGCGCGATCGCCGCAGCGACACCGATGCCGATGAACGCCATCACCGCGGTGCCGTGGAAGATGAAGGCGATGAACAGCCCGATCACGCCGACGAAGAGCACGCAGGCGAGGATCTGGAGCGTCTTCGGTTGCTTCCTGAACTGAGCCACGACCCGATCATAGTCGGCCCGTCGGCGCGCGTTGGGGAGAACCATTCAGGGGCGTGCGTCGCCACCGGGCCCCTGGACGGGTCGCGGAGGGCATCGGTATCTTCGCCCGATGATCGAGATTCCCAAAGCGCCGCTGAACGGCGTCTTCACACTGCTACCGATCGAGAACGTCCACTACGGCCCCGGCTCGGTGATCGGCCTCGAGGGCGCCCTGGCCGCCCACGGCGTCGAGCGCGCCCTGCTCGTCACGGGCACGACGCTCGCGACCACGACGGATCTGGTCGAGCAGGTGCAGGCGGCGGCCGGCGGGCGGGTCGCCGGCGTCTTCCACGAGACGGTGCAGCACGTCCACCGCGCGTCGGTGTTGCGCGCGGCCGAGCAGGCACGGGCGATCGGCGCCGACGGGATCGTGACGTTCGGCGGCGGCACCGCCAACGACACCGGCAAGGCGGTCATGGTGTGCCTGTCGGAGGGGATCACGACGCACGACGGCTTCGACGACAGCCGCGTCAGGTACGAGTACCCGTCGACGCTCGAGGTGCCGTCGCTGCAGGGCCGGCCGGTGCCGCTGTTCGCCGTCTCGACGACGCTCTCGGCCGGCGAGTTCACCCACTTCATCGGCGTCACCGACGAGGTGCGCCAGGTGAAGGACCTGATCATCGACCGGCAGATCGCCGCGAAGGCCGTGTTTCTCGACGCGGAGCTAACCCTGGCGACCCCCGCTTGGCTGTGGGCCTCCACCGGGATGCGTTCGGTCGATCACTGCGTCGAGGCACTCCAGTCCACCAACGCGCACCCCCTGACGGACGCCCTGGCGATCCGCTCGCTGGGGATGCTCGACCGCTTCCTGCGCGAGTGCCTGGCCGACCCGGCCGATCTCGTCGCACGCACGAACGCGCACCTCGGCGCCTGGCTCTCGATCTCGGGCCTCCCCAACGTCAACCTCGGCCTCTCGCACGGGATCGGGCACCAGCTGGGCGCGCGCTGCAACGTGCCGCACGGCATCACCTCGTGCGTGATGCTGCCCCACGTCATGGAGTTCAACCGCGACCACGTCGGTGACCGCCAGCGCTGGATCGCCGAGGCGATGGGCGTCGACACGCGTGACCTCTCGCGCGAGCAGGCGAGCGCGGCAGCCGTGGAGGCTGTGCGCCGGCTGGTCGCCGACCTCGGCCTCGCGTCGCGGCTGTCAGCGGTGGGCGTCGGGCGCGACGACTTCTCGGGGATCGCGCGGGACGCGCTCGCGGACATCATCGTCGCCGCGAACCCCCGCCCGGTCACTTCAGCCGCCGAAGTGATAGCACTGCTCGAGCGCGCGCTTTAGAACTCATTTCAGAATGAGCGCCGTCCACGGCTCGCTCGGATCGTCCTTCGGCCCAGCGTCCGGCCGCTGCGCGTCGGACCTCTGGGCCTGCGGCGACCTGAAGCCCGCTCCATGAGCGGCCTGCCGGGAGCCGCCGACGCGGTGCCCGCTACGCGGAGAGCTGGTCGAGCACGGCCTGCGTCATCACCGCGATCGCCGTCTCCATGGCCTGCTCGTCCACGGTGAAGTGCGGATGATGGTGGGGCCACTCGGCGCCCTTCTCCGGGTTGCGCGCACCGACGAACCAGTACGTGATGGGTGCGACGCGGGCGTAGATCGAGAAGTCCTCGCCGCCCATCATCGGCGGAATCCGCTGAAACTGCGCCTCACCGACCGCCCGCAGCGCGGACTCCTCGACCTGGGCAGCGAGTGCAACGTCGTTGATCACAGCGTCGAACGCCGGGTCGATGGTGATGCTGCCGCGCGCACCGTGCGCCGCCGCGACCCCCTCGACGATGCGATGCATCCGCTCGTGGATCGACTCGCGCAAGGCCTGGTCGAAGCTACGCACGGTGCCGCCGAAGTTGACCGAGGGCGGGATCACGTTGTCGGCGCTGCCGGCGTTGATGCGCGTCACCGTGACGACCGCGCTCTCCAGCGGATCGACGGTGCGGCTGACGATCTGCTGCAGCGACGAGATGATCTGGGCCGTGATGGCGATCGGGTCGATCGTCTGGTGCGGGAAGGCGCCGTGGCCGCCGACGCCCTCGACTGTCGCGTCGAAGAAGTCGGCCGCCGCCATCACCGGCCCGCCCGACACGCTGACCTTGCCGGCGTCGAAGGTCGACATCAGGTGACAGCCGAGCATCGCGTCGAGGCCGTCGAGGGCACCCGTCGCGACGATCTCGCGCGCGCCGCCCGGCGGCAGCTCCTCGGCGTGCTGGAAGACGAAGCGCACCTCGCCCGGCAGCTCGGCCCGCATGCCGGTGAGGGCGCGCGCCACCGACAGCAGCACCGCGGTATGTCCGTCGTGCCCGCACGCGTGCATGACGCCCTCTCTCGTCGACGCGAACTCGAGGCCGGTGGCCTCGACGATCGGCAGCGCGTCGATGTCGGCGCGCAGCCCGATTGTGCGACCGGGCCGACCGCCTTTCAACGTCGCGACCACGCTCGTCGGGGTCGGCCGCGACACCGACAGCCCACCGAACCCGTCCAGCCGCTCATGGATCCACCTCGCCGTCTCGTGCTCCTGGAACGACAGCTCCGGGTTCGCGTGGAGATGGCGACGCCAGGCGACGGCGTCGGGGAGCGCTGCGGCGGCGATGGCACGGATGTCGGTCATGCCGGAAGGATAGGCGCACCGCGACGACGAGCGGTGTGCGACGCTTGCAGCCACAGTCGACCAGGGAGAGCACGGAATGCCGAGAGAGCAGTTCGACGTCATCGTGGTGGGTGCCGGATCGGGCGGCGGCGTGCTCGCGCCTCGGCTGACCGACGACCCGTCCCGTCGCGTGCTCCTGCTCGAAGCCGGCCCGGACTTCCCGGACGAGCTCGAGCTGCAGCCGGGCTTCTACTCGGGCGGACACCAGTTCCAGCACCAGTATGTCGGCGACCACGACTGGGGCTACTCCAGCGAGCCGCTGCCGCCCGAGAACGGCTCGCGCACGATCCGGCTGCCGCGCGGCCGCCTTGTCGGCGGCTCGTCGATGGCGAACGCGCAGATGTTCGTGCGCGCGGCGCCGTTCGACTTCGACCGCTGGCAGGCCGCCGGCGCGACGAAGTGGACCTGGGACACCGTACGGCCCTGCTACGAGGCGGTCGAGCGGGAGGTCCACGCGAAGCGCTACGCGCGCTCCGGCTGGCAGCCGCTGCAGCTGGCCTACGAGGAGGCGCTGCTCGGGCTCGACTACGTGCAGCGCGACGACATGAACGCGGCCGACTGCTGGAACGGCGTGGTCGGCGCGACGCCGATCAACCGCGTCAACGAGGTGCGGCAGGGCACGCTCGTCACCACCATCCGTAAGGCGCGCCACCGCGAGAACCTGACGATCCGCCCCGACACCCTCGTCGACCGCGTCCTGCTGGAGGGTGGCCGCGCCGTGGGCGTGCGCACGATCGGCCCCGACGGGCAGGCGCGCGACGCGCACGCCGACCGGGTCGTGCTGTGCGCGGGCGCGTACGGCACGCCGGCGATCCTGATGCGCTCCGGCATCGGGCCGGCTGCGCACCTCCGCTCGCTCGGCATCGACCCCGTCGCCGACCTGCCCGTTGGCGTGCGCCTGCTCGACCATGCCGTCTGCTACTGGTACGTCGAGAACCACGCGCTCGCCGACATGCGCGGCCCCTCGACCGCCCTCATCGCGCGGCACCGCGACAACGACTGGATGAGCGTCGTCACCACGCTCGACGAGACCCAGGGCCTGTGCGGCCTGGCATTCGCGACGACCGGCGACAATGTTGGCGGGCCGTTCCTGCTGCGTTCAAGTGACCCGACCGCGCCACCGATCATCAACCACCGCTACGACGTCGAGCAGCTGCGCTCGGCCGAGCAGGCCGTGCACGAGGTGCTGTCGACCGACGCTTTCAGGGGATCGCGGTTCGTCGACGCCGGACGCTCGTTCGAGGAGATCGTCGCCGAGCGCGTCGGCACGTGCTATCACCCCGTCGGCACCGCACCGATCGGGGCCGTGGTCGACAACGACCTGCGCGTGCACGGCATCGACGGGCTGATGGTCGCCGACGCCAGCGTCTTCCCGACGCAGATCTCCAACAACACGAACCTCACCTGCTACATGATCG
This sequence comes from Actinomycetes bacterium, assembly GCA_025350775.1. Classification (GTDB taxonomy): domain Bacteria; phylum Actinomycetota; class Thermoleophilia; order Gaiellales; family Gaiellaceae; genus CANFDS01. The sequence goes on along the minus strand of JANXXF010000036.1, from coordinate 6,104 downwards.
GCGAAGTGGCCGCGCGCAAGCTGGGCGCGGCGCCGCGCCTCTACTGAGAGTAGCCCGCAGTGACCAGAGAGCACTTCGACGCAGTCGTGGTCGGCGCCGGGTCGGGCGGCGGCATCCTCGCGCCGCGCCTCAGCGACGACCCGTCGCGGCGCGTCCTCCTGCTCGAGGCGGGGCCGGACTTCCCCGACGACCTCGAGCTGCTGCCCGGCTTCTACTCGGCGGGCCACCAGCTCCAGCACATGTTCGTGGGCGACTACGATTGGGGCTACGCAAGCGAGCCGCTGCCGCCCGAGAACGGGTCGCGCAGCATCCGCCTGCCGCGCGGCCGCCTCGTCGGTGGCTCGTCGATGACGAACGCCCAGATGTTCATTCGCCCCGCACCGTTCGACTTCGACCGCTGGGCGGCCGCCGGCGCCGGCGCTGGCACGTGGGCCTGGGACGCCGTCCGCCCCTGTTACGAGGCGGTCGAGCGCGAGATTCAGTGCAAGCGCTATCCGAGCGGCGGCTGGCAGCCCGTGCAGCACGCGTTTGCCGACGCGCTGCGGGGCTTCGGCTACCGCGATCACGACGACGTCAACGCCCCGGACGCCTGGCACGGCATCATCGGCTCGACGAAGTTCAACCGGATCAACGAGGTGCGCCAGGGCACGCTCGTCACGACGATCCGCCGGGCCCGCAGTCGCGCCAACCTGACGATCCGCGCCGAGACGCTGGTCGACCGCGTCCTGCTCGAGGGCGGTCGCGCCGTCGGCGTGCGCGCGATCGGCCCGGACGGCGTCGCCCGCGACATCCGCGCCGACCAGGTCGTGCTCTGCGCCGGCGCGTATGCGACGCCGGCGCTGCTCATGCGCTCGGGCATCGGGCCGGCGGCCCACCTGCGCGAGCACGGCATCGCCGTCGTCGCCGACCTTCCGGTGGGCGAGCGCCTGCTCGATCATGCCGCCCTCTACTGGTACTTCGTGAACCACGAGCTCGCCGACATGCGCGGCCCCGGGGCCGCCGTGATGGCGCGCCACCAGGGCAACGACTGGCTCGGCGTGGCCACCACCATGGACGAGGCGGCGGGCCTCTGCACCTTCGGCTTCGTGACAACCACCGACAACGCCGGCGGCCCGCTGCGGCTGCGCTCGACCGACCCGGCCGCGGCGCCGATCATCAACCACCGCTACGACACCGAGGGCCACCGCTCGGCCGAGACGCTCGTCCACGAGCTGCTCGCAACCGAGCAGTTCCGTGGCTCGACGTTCCTCGACGCCGGCCGCCCCTACGCGGAGATCGTCGCCGAGCGCATCGGCACGAGCTACCACCCCGCCGGCACCGCCGCCATCGGCACCGTCGTCGACGACGACCTGCGCGTGCTCGGGATCGACGGGCTGCTGGTCGCCGACGCGAGCGTGTTCCCCGCGCAGATCTCGAACAACACGAACCTCACCTGCCTGATGATCGGCGAGGTGGCCGCGCGCAAGCTCGGTGCGACGCCGCGCGCGGCCTGAGTCGGCCCGGGCGGCTAGGAGAAGGTCTCGAGGGCTCCCTCGCTGGCGCGCGCGCCCGCTGCGCAGGCTGCCGCCAGGGCGCCCGTCGCCGCGCAGCCCTCGGCGAGGAAGCTGCCGTCGGTGACGACCTGGAGCTCGGTGCCGAGCCAGCGCGCGCACGGCTCGCGCGCAGCCACCGTGAAGGCCGTGCACCCTGCGACGAGGCGCACGAGATCGGCGACCGGGTGCCCGGCCAGCACCTGCCCCTTCACGCCGCGCACACACGCCACCGCGTCCGCTGCCGCCGCCAGCGCGGCGCAGCCGGCGAGCTGGCGAAACGGGTCATCGCCCCAGACGACCATCGCGCCGGCGACGCAGCCGGCACGCTGCAGCTTCGCCAGGCCCGCGCACAGGGACGGCAGGTCACGGGCGCGATCCGGGATCTTCACGGGTGGGTGCTCCAGCAGCGCCCGGTACCAGCAGCCGCGCACCGCCCACGCCGGCTGGCGTGCGCAGAGGGCGCGCGGCGAGCTGATCGGCTGCCCCGGGTACTTCGCCCGGTCGGCGCCCTGCAGGGCGAGCCAGTAGTCGTGGAAGGCACCGGCGGCACAGTCGGCGGCATCCGCCGGGCCGAGCGCCTTGCACGCGGCCAGCGTCGGCTCGAGGGTCTCGTCGTAGGCGCGCATGTACGCGTGGCCGAGGCCGTGGACGCACGAGTAGCGCCGGTAGCGGGTGGTCGCGGCGCGGCACGCCGCCAGCGCGCCTTTCGGGCCCTGGTCGAGCAGATCCTTGCCGAGCGAGCTGATCAGCCCGTGCGCGAACCCGGCCGAGCAGCCGGCGTCGTTCGAGCGGGGCAGCAGGTCCTGCAGCCCGGCGAAGCCGACGCGCTCGTCCACGCCGTACTGGCGGCCCACCCAGTGCATCAGAATGTGGCACTCCTGGTCGAGTGCCCCACCCACCGAGTGCGCGTACAGATCGACCTGCGGCAGCGCTCCGGCCGGGTCGCGCGACGCCTCGATCAGCGCGAGCAGCTTCCGCTGGTAGCAGACCCGCACCGCCTGCCCGCCGCCGGCCTCCTCGCACAGGCCCACGCCCGAGAAGTCGAGCTTCGCGGCAGGTACCTGCAGGGGCGCCGCTGCCCGCGCCGGGAGCGCCACGCCGAGCGCTGCGGCAACGGCAACGGCGACAACGGTGAGCAGGCGAAGCACCTCGACAGTATGCGCTGCCGGATCCCAGCCGCGACCCCGAGCGCGGGTCAGCAGAATCGGTTTAGGATCTGTGCCCGCCATGACGCAGCCCGAACTCGGTACCAAGCTCCGCGCCTTGCGCAGCGAACGCGGCCACTCGATCGCCGAAGTCGCCGAGCGCACGGACATCTCCGCGTCGTTCCTGTCGCTCGTCGAGAACGGCCGCTCCGACATCGCCATCGGCCGGCTCGTCCGCCTGATCGAGTTCTACGGAGTCGGGCTGGCGACGCTCTTTCCCGAGAGGCGGCAGGCGGAGATCGATGTCGTGCGCCGCGACGAGTACGTCCATCTCGTCTCGGGCGGAGAGGGGCTCGATCTGCTCCTGCTCAGCCGCGATGGCGACCGGCACATGACGCCGTTCGTCGCCGAGTACAGCGAGGGCGGCGGCATGTCGGAGCCGACCCCGTACGAGGGCGAGGCGTTCATCTACGTCCTCGACGGCCGCGTCGGCATCGAGCTGGAGGGCGGCGACGCGGTCGAGCTCGCCCCTGGCGATACCGCGTACATCCGCAGCACGGCCCGCCGCACGTACCGCAACGCCGGCCAGGGCACCGCGCGCCTGCTCGGCGTGATCGCCCGGCCTGACAGCGTCTGAGGCGCCGCGAGCCGGGCGCGCCACGCCCGAACGACGGTCAGCGCTGCGCGACGGTCAGCGCGAGGCGGCCGCCGCCGCCCTTCTTCGCACCGGTCTGCAACTGGCGGCCGGCGGGCACGTACACGGTGCGCACCCTGTCGCGGTCGAAGCCGACCGAGACGGCGAGCGCCTCGAGGTCGGTGTCGTGCATCGCGCCCCAGAAGGGCTCGTTGTTGTTGTACGTGTCCCAGTCGAGCATGAACTGGGTGAACGCGTCGAGGCCCTCGTACTGCGGGAACTCGGCATGGATCATCAGGCCGCCCGGCGCGAGCGTGCGAAAGCTCTCCGCAAAGATGTTGCGCAGGGCGGCACGGGCGGTCTCGTGCATCAGGATCGTCGAGAAGACGACATCGAAATGGCCGTCCGGGAACGACATCGCCTCGCCGTTCATCTGGTGGAAGTGCGCCACCCGGTCGAGGCCCTTCATGCGGGCGTGGCCGTACCGGAGCACCGGCGCGCCGATGTCGATGCCGTGCACCTCGGCGTCCGGGTACGCGTCGATGAAGGCGAGCATCGAGCCGCCGGCGGTGCAGCCGACATCGAGGATACGCCGCGGCGCGAAGTCGGGGTACTCGGCGCGGAGGAAGTTGTCGACGATGGTCGTGCCGTAGCCCTCGTTGAGCGTGCCGAGCTGGCCCGCCGCGTAGACATACACGCCGCGGTCGAACAGCGCGCACGAGACGACGTCGTCCTCACGCGTGTCCGACCAGTAGCCGGTCGGCATCAGGTGGATGTCGACGGCGCTGATGTAGCGGGGCGCCTCGACCGACGGGTCGAGCGTCAGCGTGCCGCCGCCCTCCATCCTCCGCGCCTTCTCGACGAGCTCGTCGGCCTGACGCTCGACGTTCTCGGCCACGGCATCCCACAGCAGCTCCTGGCTGACCCGCCGCAGCGAGCTCCACAGCTTCACCTGCGGGTCCTTCATCATCACCTTGCGCACCTCGTGCCGGTCGGCCGGCGCGCGGCCCTCGGCGGCCTCGAACGCCGGGCCGACGCGGTACTCCCAGACGTCCTTGATGCCCGGGGTGATCTCGTTGAAGATGACCCGCTTGAACGACCGCGCGAAGTTCTGCCGCGCCAGCTCGTCGTGATCCTGCTCCGGCAAAAGCGGATGCCGTGTCTGCTCGTCGATCATCGTGGCGTCCTTTCAGCTGATGCTGCGGGAGGGGTCAGGAGACTTCGCGGACAAGCTCATCGTAGGAGCCGCCAGCCGCCTTCTCAGCCAGGATCTTCGGCTCCTCGATGACAATGCGCAGCACACGTGCGAGCATCTGCTGGCGCTTCGCCTCGCGCTCCTCGTCGGACAGCTCGCCGGGGAGGTAGGCGTCGATGTCGGCGCGGGAGATGGTGCCCTTCGCATCGAGCAGGCGCTCGATCGTGTCGAGCCGCTCGCGCGTGACCGAGACCTCTTCGAGCACCGACATGACGATCGTCATGAGCCGGTCGATGTCGGGGTTCTCGAAGTAGTACGGGCGGGCGCCGCGGGCGCGCTTCAGCATGAAGAGCTGCTCCTCGCTTCGTCGGACGACAGTGAGTGGTGCACGGCGCAGTCTAGACCGATTCGGCGACTATTTACCAGCAGCCGCCAGTATTTTGTCTCGTCGGAAACAGCGGCCGGGGCCGCTACGAGACATACGCCGGCGGCTCGGGTAACGTCGCCCAGGTCTCCCGGCAGTGGCCCGGGACGAGCCGCGCCGAGGCGTCACGTGCGCGGCGCACGAGCATGTCCTGGGTGTCGCGGGCCACTGCCGGCTCGCAGGCGACGATGGTGGTGACGACGTCCAGCTCGATGTTGTGACGGCTGGGCACCGCGTCGTAGGCGAAGAGCAGGCGGTCGCCGCTCGCGAGTGTCAGCAGAAACGACTGGTGCCCCGGCGTGTGGCCCGGACTGGGGATCGCCTCGATGCCGCTGGCGATCGTCGTCGCGCCGTGCAGCGGCCGCCACGCGAGGTCGTACGGCTCCCAGTCGGACGGCCGGACGAACGCGCCGCCGTTGCCGCTCGCAACATGGTCGAGCTCGGCCTGCTGGATGAGCACCGGCGTGTGGCCGCCCGCGAAGTGGCGCAGGCCACCCGTGTGGTCGTTGTGCAGGTGGCTGAGCACGACGGCCGCGATCTCGTCCGGGCTAACGCCGCAGGCCGCGAGCGCGTCGAGCAGCGGGTCGCCGTCGCCGCGCAGCCGCGGCGGCCCCCACACGAACAGCGGCCCGTGCACGGCCTCCTCGCGGAACTCCGCGGCCAGCCCGACGTCGAACATGAACCAGCCCTCGGGCGCGTGCGCGAGCATCGTCCCCATCGGCAGCGGCCCGAGGTCGGCCGGGTCCCAGCCGGGCACCATCAGCTCGAGCGGCACGGGCAGGTCGCCCAGCGAGAACGTGTAGAGCCGGTCGACGGCCATCAGAGCGGCAGCAGCGTCCCGGCGCCGGCGGAGCGGCCGGTGGCGACGATGGCGGCGGCGAACGCGGCGTCGAGCGCGCCGATGCCGAGGTTGACGCAGGCGACGCGCGGCGGGCGCTCGTCGTCGTGGAGGCGCTCCCCCACGCCCGCGGCCGGGGCGGGCCAGCCGGCGAAGCTGCCGAGGCCGCGGTAGTAGTCGAACTGCTTGACGTCGTCGGAGAGGACGAGATCGCAGGCGGCAATCGCGGCCGGCTGCACCATCGCGTCGAAGTCGAGCGGCAGCAGCAGGCAGCGCTCGGCGAGCCAGCCGGCCTCGACCTGCGGGGCCGGCGTGCCGGTGAGCGGCGCGGCGGTG
>JANXXF010000243.1 GCA_025350775.1 Actinomycetes bacterium | reverse complement strand
CCGCGACACTCAACGTGGTCGCCACCGGCTAACCCGCTCTCCTTCCCCCAGTGAGACACAGAGGCCCCGGCAACCGCCGGGGCCTCTGGCGTTCCCGGGGACCACGGCGTTGTGGACAGCGGGGGGGGCGCCCTATGATCGGTGGACGAATCCACGGGGGAGGGAGAGGGTCGTGCTGCAGCATCGGGGAACTCTGTTGGTCTTGGTCGCTTCGGCAGTGGCGGCGCTGGCGCTGGCCGGGGCCGGTCAGTCTGCCATCGGCTTCTTTGCGGTCAGCCCCGTCACGACCTCGGTCGACTTCGGCAGCGTGCCAGTCGGCTCCGAGAGCGCGCCGGTTACGACCGTCATCAGGAACACGGGCACCCTCGCGATCCCCTTCAGCGAGGCGACCGGCGAGTTCGAGGTCGGGTCGACCGGCGGTACCTGCTTCACTTTCACCTCGCTGAACAAGCTTCCCATCGGCGCCACCTGCACCGTCAACTTCTTGGTCACCCCGCAGAAGCCGGGTCTCTCGACCGGTTTTCTGGTGGCGGCGTTCGGCAACTGCAGCTGCGTCACCGCAGCCATCCCATGGCAGGTGAACGGCCTGGTGGCGACCACGACCGTGACGCCGGCAGCCCTGTCCTTCGGCGGCGTCGCGGTCGGCGGCGCCAGCCCGCCGCAGACAGTGACCTTCACGAACACCGGCGTCCTCCCCGCGTGGACAGGATTCCCGCTCTTCTTCCCGTTCCCGTCCCAGTACGTCGTCGTCGCCGACACCTGCACCGGCGTGCTGCTGGCTATCGGCGCGACGTGCACGATCAAGGTCTCCTTCCACCCGACCGCGCTCGGCCCGGCCGCGTCGACGCTCACCGTCGACACCGGCATGTACGACACCCCGCCGGCGGTGATCGCCCTCTCCGGCACCGGCATCTTCCCGCCCAGCTTCTCGATCGACAGGACGAGCCTCTCGTTCCTCGTGCCGCTCGGCAACGTCGACGTCCAGACGGTGACGATCGGCAACGGCGGCGGCGGCTCGATCGCGCTCGGCGCCGTCTCGATCACCGGGCAGGGCCTCTCGATCGCCGGCAACGACTGCCCCGCGTCGCTCGCCGCAGGCGCCGGCTGTCACATCCAGGTCGCCTTCAGCCCGTTCGACTACTACACGGGCGTCAGCGGGAGCCTCACGATCAGCCACGACGCGCCGGGCGGCCCTGCCGTCGTGGCGCTCTCGGCGCACGGCTCGGAGGCTTCGGCGGCGGGCGGCGGCTACGCCTACAACCTGGGGGCGACGGTCGAGCGGTTCGAGTTCGCGCTGCGCGCGCCGAAGGCCGGCGTGGTCAAGGGCAAGCAGCTCACCTACCGCTTCATCGACCCGCTGCTCGGCAGCGTCGTCTTCCGCTCGACCAAGGTGTCGTCGCTCCTGCTCGACCAGGCCGACCAGCGCTGGGCGACGTTCGCGGGCAGCGGCACGCTCTCGCTGGTGACGCCCGGCGGCGAGGTGCTGCTCCCGGGCACCGCCACCTTCACCGCCCGCGTCAAGGACGGCGGCGGCACCGGCAGCCCGGTGAGCGGCGCCGGCCTCGACCGGATCACCGTGACGGTCGCTGCACCGGCGCTTGCCGTCCCGCACTCACTGGGTGGGGTCGGAGCCGAGGTGCCGATCGCGTATGGCAACATCGGCGTCGAGGGTCTCACCGCGTAGGCCTCGCCCGACTTCGGCGGCTGCGCGGCTTCCGACAGGCGCCATTGGTAGGTTGGACGGGATGACCGAGCGCGCCGCTGACGGCTCCATCCCCGTTCTCGACCACGGCTTTGTGCGCCTCGACGGCGTCATGGCCGACGACCTCTCGGTGGTCAACGCGGCCCGTGTCAGCTTCGCCCGCCGCAAGCTGGAGCTGGACGATTCGGACGCGGGCCTCGTCGGCTTCCTGATGCGCGAGCGGCACGGCAGCCCGTTCGAGCACAACGCCTTCCGCTTCCATGTCCGTTGCCCGATCTTCGTCGCGCGCGAGTGGTTCCGGCACCGCATCGGCTCGTTCAACGAGTTCTCGATGCGCTACGCCGAGGCGAAGGACGAGTTCTACGTCCCTGCCGTCGAGGACGTGCGCACCCAGGTCGGCAAGCCCGGCTCCTACACCTTCGAGCAGGTGTCGCCGGAGTTGGCCGCCTCCACCCGCGCCGAACTGGAGGCGTCGTACCTGGCAGCCTTCGGCACCTACCAGCGCCTCGTCGAACAGGGCATCGCCCGCGAGGTCGCCCGCGCCGTGCTGCCGGTGGGCATCTACACCGAGTTCTACTGGACGGTCAACGCGCGGGCCCTGATGAACTTCGTCTCGCTGCGCAATGCCGAGTCCGCCCAGCGCGAGATTCGCCGTTTCGCCGAGGCGGTCGAGGAGCTGTTCGCCGAGCAGATGCCGATCACCCATGCGGCGTTCGCCGGCAACAGCCGCACCGCTCCCTGAACAGCGTCGCTACGCGGTGCTGCTGCCGGGGCGCGGCGTCCAGAGCACGGGCGGGCTGACCGCGGCTCCGCCCTCCGTCTCCGACACCACGACCCAGCCGCGGCCCTTGGCCGGGCCTGGGAAGTTGAAGGTGACGGTCGTCACGCCCTTGTGCACGGCGAACGCGGTGCACAGCAGCAGCCGCTTCCCGGTCTTCTCGTCGGTGAGGTAGAGGGCGTAGTAGCCGCCCTTCGGCTGCGCCGGCAGGCCGCGCACCTTCATCAGCGACGGCCAGTTGAGGGCAGCGTCCTTCGGGCCGACCCAGATCTGCGCGAGTGCCGCGCCCGTCGCGTCACCGCCACGCATCGCGATCGGGCCGAAGGCCGCCGTGAAGCCTCCGTCCTTCGTCGACCAGCCCGAGAAGAAGCCGACGCCGAAGAGCGCAGCGGCCGCCGCCGCGGCGACGAGTAGGACGGCCTTGCGGCGGTGCTCGGCGAAGGCGATCAGCCCTGACCTGCGTGCGGTCGGCACATTCGTGAGGCGCGGCGGCAGCTCCGCAGGCCGGCCGGCGGCCAGCAGCAACTCGTGGACACGGCCGAGCCGCTCGAGCTCGTCCGGCCCGACATCGTCGGGCAGCAGATCGCGGAGATCGCGCCGGCCGGTCATCGCAGCTCCCCTTCCAGGGCGACGGCGAGCCTGCCGAGGCCACTTCGCGTGCGCGTCTTGACGGTTCCCAGCGGTATGTCGAGGAACTCGGCCACCTCGCTCTGCGAAAGACCGCTCCAGTAGGCGAGCTCGATCACCTGGCGCTCCGTGTGGGGCAGCTCCTCGAGTGCGCGATGCACCCGCCACGAGACCCACTCGGCCTCGGCGCGGTCGCCGGGCAGCGGCTCGCGATCCGGGGTGTCCGGCACCTCGGCGGTCGCCTCGGGCCGGCGACGGCCCCGGTCGGCGATCGCGTTGCGCGCGACCGCGTACAGCCACGGGGCGCCCGGCCCCCGCTCCGGCCTGTAGCTCCCGGCCGAGCGCCAGATCGAGGCGAACGTCTCCTGGACTGCATCCTCTGCCGTGCCGCGGTCGCCCAGCCGGCGGAGCGCCAGCCCGAGCACCGAGCGCGCGTACCGCTTGTACAGGGCGTCGAAGGCCACGCGATCACCGGCGCCGACCCGCTCGAGCAGCTCCCCGTCCGTGGTCTCCAGCGCCTGCATGAGGTGGATAGTGGCCGTTGCGGCGGTCGGTGGCACAGCGCAGGCGAGTGCGGGTGTTGCGCTCATCGTCACGAACTCTTACGCGCCGCCGCCGCTCCCGGATTGCCCGCCACCGCCGATGCGCCTCCAGCCGGCCCGGAATGGGCGATATGCTCCGCCCGCGTGTTCGAGTCCACGAAAGGATTGTGATG
>JANXXF010000233.1 GCA_025350775.1 Actinomycetes bacterium | reverse complement strand
TGACGCGGGCGCGAGCCTGGCGCCGACCTCCCCTCCCCGCGCCGGGCTCGCAGCCCGCATGGGCCCAGTCCACCTGAACACCGCCACTGCCGAGCAGCTCGACACGCTACCGGGGATCGGCCCGTCCACCGCGCAGAAGATTGTCGACTACCGGCACGAGCACGGCTCCTTTCGCTCTGTCGACGAGCTCGACGCGATCCCCGGCATCGGGCTCGCGAAGATCGACCAGCTTCGCAAGCTCGTCGCGCCGTGAGCGCCTGGCTCGCGCGGGTGAGGCTGTTCCCGGGGCATCTGCTCGCGCTCGCCCTGTGCACGGGGCTGGCCGGGGCGGGCGCGGCGCGCGCGCCCGGCGCCGCGGTTGCGTTCGCGGCGGTGGCGCTTGCCGTCGGCGCCGCCGTCGTCCCGGAGCGCGCCCGCTACTGGCTGCTCGCGCTCGCACTCGCGCTTGCCGGCTGGTGGTGGGGGAGCATGCGCCTCGGCGCGCTCGACCACAGCGTCCTGCGCTCGCAGATCGGCACCGCCGGCCATGCCACCCTCGTCGTCACCGAGCCGCCCCGGCTCGGCCCGTTCGGCGCGCGCGCCGCCGTTGAGGTACGAGCCTATCGCGGCGACGCGCTCCGGGAGAAGGCGCTCGCCCGGCTGCCCGCGGGCGCCGCGCCCCGGCAGGGCACGATCCTCGACGCGCTCGTCCGCGTCGAGGCGCCACGCCCGCCGCGCGACGGCTTCGACGAGCGGACGTGGCTGCGCCGGCGCGGCGTCCACGTCGTCGTCCACGTCGCCCGCTGGCGGGAAGTCGGCCGGCGCGGCAGGCTCGGCGGCGTCGCCGACGGCATTCGCGGACGGGTCGCCGCGAGCCTCGCTGGGGCGGGGAAGGGGGTGCGGGGCAAGCTCGTCGTCGGCATCGTGCTCGGCGACGACCAGGGCGTGCCGCAGGGGCTACGCGACCGTTTCCGCGCCGCCGGCCTCTACCACGTGCTCGCCGTGAGCGGCCAGAACATCGCCTTCGTCGCCGCCGGCGTGCTCTTCCTGGCCTGGCTTCTCGGTATTCCCCGCTGGGCGGGAGAGGTCGGCGCCCTCGCCGCGATCGGCGGCTACGTCCTCGCGGTGGGCGCGTCACCGTCGGTGGTGCGGGCGGGGATCGCCGGCGCGCTCGCCTCGCTTGCGTGGCTCGCCGGACGGCCGCGCGACCGCGTCCACTTCCTGCTCGTCGCTGCGGCGGCGCTGCTCGCCTGGAATCCGTACGCGCTGCTCGACCCCGGGTTCCAGCTCTCGTTCTCGGCGGTCGCCGCCATCTTCTGGCTGGCACCGCCGCTGGCGCGGCGGCTCGAGGTGGCCGGCTGGCCGCGGCTCCTGCGCGAGCCGGTCGCCATCGCCACCGCGTGCAGCGTCGCCACCGCGCCGGTGCTCTGGCTCCAGTTCCAGGCGGTGCCGCTACTCAGCGTCCCCGCCAACGCGCTCGCCGGCCCGGCCGTCGCACCGCTGCTCGGCTGCGCGCTGCTGGCGGCGGCGCTGCACCCGCTCGTCCCGTCCGCGGCGGCGGCCCTCGCCTGGCTCGCCGGCTGGTGCGCAGCCTGGATCGCCCTCGTCGCCCGCGTCATCGGAGCGCTCCCGCTGGCTCAGGTGCGCTCGCCGCCGGGCGCCGTCGTCGCCGCCGTCGTCACCGCTCTCGCCGGAGCCTATGCCTGGCGGCGATGGAGGACGACCTGATGCCCGTGTACCCGCTCACCGGCACCGATCGGCCGAGCATCGCGATCATCCAGGGAGCAAAGCCGGCGTGAAACCCGAGACTGACCACTCTGGCACGCGTTGGCAGATGAAACGGCTCTGGCAGGCGGCCGGACGTCCCCCGACCGGGGAGATGGGTCTGCTCGAGCGGACGTTCGTTCGCCTCGCCACCCTCGCTTCCGTTGCTGCTGCTGTCGCTTTACCCGTTGCGATGCGGGCGGGGAAGTCGCTGCCAAGCATCGCTCTCGGCAGCGATGTGCTGCTCTGGCTCGAGCAGTCCGTCTTGGTGCTGGTGGGGCTTCTGATCTTGACGGCCGTTGTCTACCGCGGGATAATTCGCGGTCAGGCCCCGTCGGAGATCTCGAAGGACGGAGTGAAGTGGGAAGAGGTAGTTGGTGCGACCCTCGAAGCGCTGGACGGGCTTAACGAGCGGTTGAACCAAGTCGAGGCGTCAGTCGATGACGTCCACGCGACGCTGGTTCGGCTCGGTGAGAGAGGAGTAACGTAGATCCATGTCCGACACCGACATCAACGACATCATCCTCAACAACCCCATCCTCAAAGCCGTTTTGGCAGCGGACACTCAGGTTGCTCAATACGCGATTCGGATCTGTACCAGCCAGATCGATCTGGTGAAGGCTCCCGTGCCACCTGACGGAGATCTCAGTTCTGTGATTCAGACAGAGGCGTCAGACCGAGATTCGCCTAGTGCACTACTCCGGGAGGTAGCCGAGGCTCTGATCAGCAAGCCGACCGCGGAGACTGCTGGGACGGGAGACGTGCCCGAAGAGCTGGATTCGCTCCTCGAGCGCCTAGCTGATCGCCGCGCGAAGAGCGAAGCGGCACGAGAGAGATACATCAAGGCGAGGGCGCGCTTGGGGGAGCTCGCCGCTGTGCCTTCCCTCTCAGCGAAGCCCGCGTGAAGCCGTTGTTGCTGTTGGTTTACTCAGCCGGGATCCACCGTTGTTCGTGATCGTGGGGCGCTTGTCCGGGCTGTCAGGACGCGTTGGGGCCCTACGTGGCGGGCCGGTGGCCCGTTGCGGAGGCTCCAGCGCGGAGCGCAGCGGCCGGGTGCAGGCCCCGCCGCCGTAGACGGGCGGCCGAAACCCGGCCGGGGAGCGGCCTGGCAGTCTGGACGAGCTGCAACGCCCGCGAAAAACGGTGGATCCAGGCTCAGCCTGAGGCCCGCCTCGTCGGCTCGCTCCCGCTGGCTCAGGTGAACTCGCCGCCGGCGGCGCTTGCGGTCGCTGCCGTCACCGCCCTCGCCGGAGCCTATGCTTGGCGGCGATGGCGGACGACCTGAAGCCCGTGTACCTGCTCACCGGCACCGACCGGCCGAAAGTCGACCTCGCCGTCAAGCGGCTCCGCGCGCACTTCAACAGCGACGCCGTCGAACACCTCTCCGTGCTCGACTCCAGGGACTCCGAGCGCGGCGCCGACATCGTCGCCGCCTGCAACAGCATGGGCCTCTTCGGCGACGGCGACCGACTCGTCCTCGTCACCGAGGTCGACGGGCGCCCCAATGCCGAGGGCCGCTACGGCGGCGGGCTGAAGGTCGCCGACGTCGAGCTGATCGCCGGCTACCTCGCCTCGCCCACGCCCGGCGCCGTGCTCGCGCTCGTCGCCGCCGAGCTCAAGGCCGACTCCCCACTCGCCAAGGCGGTCAAGAAGAAGGGTGACGTGCTCGCCTACGACGTCTCCAGCAAGGAGCTGCCTCGCTGGGTGCGCGACCGCTTTACCGCCCGTCAGGTGCCCGCCGACAGCGAGGCCTGCAAGCGCCTGATCGAGCTCGTCGGCGACGACCGGCGCGAGCTCGCCACCGAGGTCGACCGCATCTCCACGTGGTCGGCCGGGCAGCCCGTCACCGAGGAGGACATCGAACGGATCGTGTTCCCCCGCGCCGAGACGGAGACGTTCGCCCTCACCGACGCGTTCGGCAAGCGCGACCTCCGTGCCGCCCTCGCCGCCGCCGAGGCCCGCTTCGCTCAGGCCGGCGACGTCAACCGTGAGCTGACATCGCTCACCGGCATCCTCGCCAACCATGTCCGCCGCCTCCGCGACGTGCAGGAGCTCGAGGCGCAGGGCATCCGCTCGGCCGACGCCGCGGTCACCATGAAGCGCCACCCGTTCTACGTCAAGAAGCTCTACGAGCAGGCAGGAAACTACTCGCGCGACGAGCTACGGCAGACGCTGCTCGAGCTCTCGCGGCTGGACCACGGGCTCAAGGGCGGCAGCAGGGAGCCAGGCGAGCTCTCGTTCGTACGGACGCTGGTAGCGACGGTCAGGCGGCCGGAGCCGACGGGCCGACGGAGCTAGCTGCCGGAGACGAGACGCGCGGCCTGCGACTTCTTGCGGGCGGCCGTGTTCTTGTGGAGAGCGCCCTTGGAAGCCGCCTTGTCGATCCACCGTACGAGCTCGACATGCTCGACGGAGACCTTCGCGGCATCCCCCTCGGTAACGGCCACCTGCAGACGCTTCGTCAACGTCTTCACGGTTGAGCGGTACCGCAGGTTCTGGAGCCGCTCACGGGTGGCGATCCGAACACGCTTCTCTTGTTGCTTGATGTTGGGCATGGTGTGTGCGGCCCGCTGTTGGCGGGTCGGCCGAGGATGGTAGCAGAGCCGCGCCGCCAACGGCGATATGCTCCGCGCCGTGTCGCAGCCGGGCCAGCGCCGTCGCCTCGCCTGGTCAACGGCGATCTTCTCGCTCGCGACCGGGCTCTCCCGCGTGCTCGGCCTCGTACGGGAGATCTTCGCTGCCTACTACTTCGGCACGTCCGGCCGGATCAACGCGTTCACCGTCGCGTTCCAGATCCCCAACCTGATCCGCTCGCTCGTCGCCGACGCCGCGCTCAGCTCGGCGTTCGTCCCCGTCTTCACCGACCTGCTGGAAAAGGGTGACCGCAAGCGCGCCTGGCGGGTCGCCTCGAGCCTCTTCTGGATCATGCTGCTCGGGCTGGGCGCGCTCTCGGCGCTGTTCATCCTGATCGCGCCGATCGTGATCCTCCCCTTCGGCAACCCCGGCGGCGACAAGGAGCTCGCGGCGAACCTTGCCCGCGTGCTCTTCCCGATCGTCGCGCTGCTCGGCGCCTCCGGGATCGTCGTCGGGATCCTCAACTCGTACGACCACTTCACCGTGCCCGCCCTGACGCCGGTGTTCTGGAACCTCGCGATCATCCTCGGCCTCGTGCTCGGCGTGCCGCACGCGCACGGCGAGAGCGGCAAGCTCTACATCTACGCCGGCTCGATCCTCGTCGGCACCCTGATCCAGGTGCTGCTGCCGATGCCGTGGCTGCGCGGGCTCGACGACCGGCTGCGCGTCGTCATCGACTGGC
>JANXXF010000222.1 GCA_025350775.1 Actinomycetes bacterium | reverse complement strand
GACGAGTGGGCCGGCCGCATCCGCGAGGAGCTGCGCGGCGCCGTCGACCGCTGGAGCCTCTCCGATGTGCCGGTCGCCTGCTCGCTCTCGGGCGGTCTCGACTCGAGCGCCATCGTCGGCCTGCTGGCCGAGACCGGCCGCAGCGACCTGCGCACCTACTCGCTCGGATTCTCCGGGGCGGAGGACGCGGGCCTCGACGAGCTGCCGCTGGCGCGCGCCCTGGCTGCCCGCTACGGTACCAGCCATCACGAGCACATCGCCGACCCGCGCGGGCTGCTCGACGACCTGCTGCAGATGGTGTGGGCGCTCGACGAGCCCTACGGCGGCGGCCTGCCCTCCTGGTACGTCTTCCGCATGATGAGCCGCGACGTCAAGGTCGGGCTGACGGGCACCGGCGGCGACGAGCTGTTCGGCAACTACCGGCGGTTCGTCGCGTTCGAGACGGGCCGGCTGGCGCGGCTGCGCGGCGGCGACGTGCGCCGCTACCACTTCGAGCCGGGCTACTACTTCCGCGACGCCGACAAGCGGCGGGTGCTCGTCGACGACGGCGACGCGCCCGACACCGCCGCCCTGCTGCAGGAAACCTACGACGGGAGCGGCAGCCGCAGCCCGCGCGACTCCGTGCTGGCGCTCGACGTCGCCACGCAGCTCCCCGACGAGTTCCTGCACATGACCGACCGCTTCTCGATGGCGTTCTCGCTGGAGGCGCGCACACCGTTCCTCGACCACCGCTTCGTCGAGCTTGTCTGCTCGATTCCGCCGGAGCTACGCACCAGCGCCGCCGACCCGAAGGGCCTGCTGCGCGACGCCGTCGCCGACCTCCTCACGCCCGCGCACCTGGCCGCACCCAAGCGCGGGTTCGTCTTTCCGCTCGGCCGCTGGCTGCGCAACGAGCTGCGCCCGCTCGCCGAGCACCTGCTCTCCGACGAGCGGCTACGCGCCCAGGGGCTCTTCCGGCCGGGCCTTGCTGCGCGGTACCTCACCCCGCACCTCGAGGGCCGCGTCGACGACGCCGAGCGGCTCTGGCCGCTGCTGATGTTCCAGCTCTGGCATCTTCTGTACGTGGAGCAGGGTCTGGTCGAGATGCCGGCGACGGGCTGGCGGGACATTCTGGCCTGAGCAGTCCCAGGCCCCGCCGGGGGTTGCATGTAGCCGGGCAGGTGCCTGCGACTCCGGCGAACCGCCCGCTCCACCTCCCGGGCGGCAACCTCTTCGACGACCTGCGCGTCGACCTCGCCGCCGCCTATGCCCTTCAGGCGGAGCGTCCCGCAGAGCGCCGTTCGGTGCGGCGCAGCCGCCTCCGCAACGCCGCCGCGCACCTGGCGCTCGTCGCCGAGTACCGGCTCGGACTGCGCGAGGCGTTCGTCGGCAGCGGCGTGCGCCGGCAGCTTCGACCTGATCATCGTGCAGGAGGCGTTCGAGCACCTGCACGCCCCGTGCCGGATGGCCGAGTACCTGCTCGACCACCTCAACCCGGGAGGAGTCTTCGCGTTCGACTACATCCGCAAGGACGACGAACTCGGCCACGACACCCCGGCGGGGATGCACGAGCGGATCGACACCCTCGCGTACCTGGCGCGGGAGCTCGACATCCGGCACGGCGTCCTGCGGGTCGGGCTCGACACGGTGAGCCTCTGCGCAGGGGCGCGGCGTCGCGCGGGCGGGCGCACGGCGTGAAGCCCATCGAACGCATCCGTCGCGGCATCGCCTTCCGCTGGCAGTAGCGCGCGGGCATGCTTCACCATGGCCACCGCCAGCGGATCGACCTCGCCGTCGGCCGGCTCCCGAGCGGCGATCCCGTGCTCGAGATCGACGCCTTCTGCGGCCTCTCCACCAACGTCATCACCGACGTGCTGCGGCGGCACGGACGGCCCAATCGGCTGGTGGTGTCCACCGATCCCTGGCAGTTCGACCGCAACGTCCGCTTCTGGAGCGGCGACCGCCTGCCCAACGCCCTCGAGCTCGCCTCGAACGACTTCTTCGCCGCCTGGCGGCTCGGCGGCATGCGCACCGACGTCTTCGGGCGCGAGGCCGAGCTGGGCGGTCCGCTCGCCTTCGCGTCGATCGACGGTGACCACTCGAATGAGCAGGCCCTGTTTGACTTCCACAACGTCGACGGCCTGGTTGCCGCGAACCCGCACCACCTCGTCGGGAAGGTGCCCGGGCGAACTGCGACGATGTCACCATGAGCGACTACGCCCCCCACGATGTCGAGTGGACGCCGGAGAAGGTCGGGCGGATCTGGAGCTACTACGGGGGAAGCCCCGCGCACGCCGACGCCTACTTCAGCCGCCACTCGGGCGCGCGCGTCGTTGAGCGCCTCGAGCGCGACCACGGCCTCGCCGGGAAGCGGATCCTCGACTTCGGCTGTGGCCGCGGCGACCTGCTCGCCCACCTCTACGGGCGTGGGCTCGCGGCGTCGGGCCTCGAGTTCGACGAGACCTCCGCGGCCGAGGTGCGCACGCGCTTCGCCGGGGAGCCGCTGTTCGGTGGCGTCACCGTCGCCACCGACGTGCCGACGCCCCTCCCGGCGGGCGCGTTCGACCGGATCCTGCTCGTCGAGGTCGTCGAGCACCTGCTCGAGCGCCAGGTTGCGCCCACCTTCGCCGAGGTGGCCCGGCTGCTCGCGCCCGGCGGCAGGGTGATCGTGACCGCGCCGAACGAGGAGAACCTCGCGGCGGCCAGGACGCGCTGCCCGGACTGCGGCGCTGCCTTCCACGTCTGGCAGCACCAGCGGTCGCTCTCGGTCAGCTCGCTGTCGGCCCTGGCCGAGGCCGCCGGGCTCGTCCTGGTCGAGGCTGCCGGCGTCAACTGGGGGCCGAAGCCGCGGCTCGCCCGGCTGCGCGGCCTGCACCGGCTGCTGCAGCCCCATCTGCTCTGCGTGGCCGAGCGGCGCTAGGGCGCCGTGGCAGCCGGCGGCCGCCACGCTCCGGCGAGGACGCCGTTGCCGCCGTAGCGCACATCGCATTCGACGAGGCCCGCCGCGGCGCACCACTCGCTGACCGCCTCCACCGTCTACGGGTTGTCGTAGCGGGGCGAGAGGGCGTCGTAGGTATCGAGCACCGCCCAGGCCACGAGCTGCTCGGGCGTCAGGTCGAGCAGTCCGGTGTAGTTCCAGCACGGCACCAGCGCGACGAGGAAGCGGCCGACGCGCGGCACCCGCGCCAGCCGCGTGTCGACGGGTAGCCAGCGCGGCACATACCACTCGACGACGCGCCGCAGCAGCGGGCGGGGGAGCCGTCTCGTCAGGGGACGCCACCAGAGCTTCGCCGACCAGCGGTCGACGTACGGCAGCTCCCGGTAGCAGTCCACCGCGATCCGGCCGCCGGGCCGCAGCTGGGCCGCCAGGGCCAGAAACGTGGCGCGCGGGTCGGGCGTGTGCTGGAGCACGCCGAAGCAGAACACACGGTCGAAGGAGCCGGGCGCGAAGGGCAGCGCGCCGATGTCGGCCTGGATGCAGCGGAGCCGTCCGGCGGCAGCGGCTGCGTTGTTCTCGGCGCACACGTCGATCGCAGCGCTCGCGTCCACGGCCGTCACCTCGGCGCCCGCCGCCAGCAGCACCTCGGTGAACCGGCCCGCGCCGCAGCCGGCCTCCAGGATGCGCTCGCCGCGCAGCTCCGCGGCCGTCCAGCCGGTGCCGGCGGAGAAGCGCTCGGCGCTGTACGAGCCGCTCGTCGCCGAGTCGAGCTGCACCTGCCGCCAGCGCTGCCACTGCTCGCCGAAGGACTCCGCATAGCCCGTGTCCTGCACGAAGCGCGGGATGCCGTCACACACCGGGAAGCGCTCGCCCGACGGTGACAGCAGCGTGTCGCCCGAGAGTGTCAGCGGCTCGCCGCTGCCGGGCGAGACGAGGTCGCCCAGGCCGCCCCGGTCGCTCGAGTCGCCCACGCTAGTGCACCGTCTCGGTTTCATCTGGTGATTGCATTGAGGGTCACGCGACCGCGGCGGACCTTGTCGAGGATCTGGTCGGCGGTCGCGGTCCACTTGAACGGTTGCGGGTTGTCGTTGGTGGCTTTCAGATAGGCGTCGATCGCGCCGATCAGGTCGGGCACGGACTTGAAGATCCCGCGTCGGAGCGCCTTGTCGGTGAGCTTGCCGAAGAACCGCTCGACGAGGTTCAGCCAGGAGCTCGAGGTCGGCGTGAAGTGGAGGTGGAAGCGCGGATGCTTGGCAAGCCACTTCTGCACCTTGGCGTGCTTGTGCGTTGCGTAGTTGTCCAGGATCAAGTGGACCTCGAGCCCTGCAGGGACTTCACGGTTGATCGTGCGCAGGAACATCAGGAACTCGACGTGACGGTGGCGAGGCAGGCACTGGCCGATCACCGAGCCGCTCAGCACGTCGAGCGCGGCAAACAGCGTCGTGGTGTCGTTGCGCTTGTAGTCGTGGGTCATCGTTCCCGCCCGGCCCTTCTTCAGCGGCAGCGACGCCTGCGTGCGATCGAGCGCCTGGATCTGGCTCTTCTCGTCCATGCACAACACGATCGCGTTCTCCGGCGGGTTCAGGTAGAGACCGACCACGTCGACGAGCTTCTCCTCGAAGCGCTTGTCGTTGGAGAGCTTGAACGTCTTCACCCGGTGCGGCTGGATGCCCCGCGCCGACCAGATCCGCTGCACCGTCGCCGCCGATACGCCGTGCGCCTTGGCCATCGTTCGGCAACTCCAATGCGTCTCAGCCTCAGGCGTCTCATGCAGCGTCGCCTGCACGATCGCCTGCACCTTCTCCTCGGGAATCGACGGCTTGCGCCCACGGCCTTGGCGGATCGGCCCGAACAGGGCGAGCCCGACCTCGGCGAACCGCGCCCGCCAGTTGCTCACGCTCGTCGGCGAGACACCGAGCTCGGCACCGATCCGCGTGTTCGCAACACCATCGGCCGCGAGCAACAACGCGCGGGCGCGTTGCACATCGTGATGCTTAGCGGTACGCGATCGAGACAGCTTCTCGAGCACTTCGCGCTGGCTGGCGGCCAGCAACATGGGAGCAGTAGGAGCGCGCATACCCCATCCTACCACAAAACTCCACTTATTTACAAGACACTAC
>JANXXF010000025.1 GCA_025350775.1 Actinomycetes bacterium | reverse complement strand
CCCGGGTCGCCCCGAGGAGTTCGCCGACGCCCTCGTCGTCCTCGACGAGCCGGGCCTCGCCGGCGACCGCCGCCGTCGTGGCCTCGAGCGGGCGGCCGAGTTCACCTGGGCCCGCAGCGCGGGGCAGATCGCGGCGGCCCTCGACGAGGCGCTCGGCGCGAGGCCCGGCGGGGCGCCCGCGGCGGCGCTCGTCGGATGAACGTCCCACGCGCCGAGACCGACGCGCTGTTCCCGGCCGTGCGCCGGCTCGTCGCCGAGCTCGCGGCGCTGCCGGGCTCCGTCGCCGACGGGCTCGGCGTCGACGGGCTGCTGGAGGAGCGCGAGGGCCTCTGCCTGTACGGGCTCGCCCGCCGCGCGGCGCCGCTCGGGACGGCGGTCGAGATCGGCAGCTACCGCGGCCGCTCGACCTGGTTCCTCGCACGCGCCTTCGAGGACACCGGCTCGGCCTGGCCCGTCGTCGCCTTCGACCCGCACCTGGAAGGCACGCAGGACGACTTCCGCGCCAACCTCGCCCGCACCGGCATCGCCGCCCGCGTCGAGGCTCACGCCGCCTTCTCGCACGACGAAGCGCCGGCGTTCGACCGCCCGATCGGCCTGCTCTGGATCGACGGCGACCACACCTACACCGGCGTCCGCCGCGACTTCGAGGACTGGTTCCCGAAGCTCGTGGTGGGTGGCTGGCTCGCCTTCCACGACACGGTCAACCACTGGCACGGGCCGACGCGGCTCGTGCGCGAGCTGCTGGCCGGGCGCGACGACCTCGACAGCGTCGGCGTGATGGGCACCATCACCTTCGCGCGCAAGCGGCCGCCGTCGCCGGCCAACCGTGCCGCCGCGCTGGCCGGGAGGGCGGCCTTCGAGGCGGTCACGCTGCTGCGCGCCCGCCGCATGGGCCTCGGGCCGGTGAACGCCGCTCCGGGCGAGCGGTGATCCTCTACCTGCACGGTGCCCCGGCCTTCGGCGCCGTCGAGCGCTACGTCGTCCAGCTGGTCGAGGGCCTCGCGGGGCGGGAGGAGGCGGTGCTCGCGTTCCCCGACGTGCCCGAGCTGGAGCCGTTCCGGCGACTCGCAGGGTCTGGCGTGCGCCTCGTGTCCCTCTCGCCGGAGCTCGTCGCCGGCCCGGCGCCGCGGCTCGCCGCCGAGCTGCGCCGCCTCGTCGCCCGCGAGCGGCCGTGGGTGGTGCACGTCACCGACACCTGGGCGCCGGCGCTCGTCGCGGCGCGGCTGGCCGGGGCCCGCCGCGTGCTCGTGACCCACCACACGCCCGAGCTGCCGCGGCAGGACAACCTCGCGGGCAGGCTCTGGTGGGCGCTCGCGTGGCTCGCCCGGCCCGAGGTGATCTACACGTCCGAGACCGACCGCCGCGGTGACGGGCGCCGCCTGCTGCGTACCCATGTTGTGGAGCTGGGGATCGACCTGGAGCGCTTCGCGGCGGCGGGGGCAACGAGCGGGACGGCCGCGGCGCCTGGGCCGGCTGGGGCAGGGCGCCCGCCGCGCGCTGCCGCCGGCGCCGTCGTCGGCACCGTTGCGCGGCTCGCGCCGCAGAAGGGCCTCGACGTGCTGATCGCTGCGGCGCCGCTCGTGCTCGCGCGCCGGCCGGACGCCCGCTTCGTCATCGTCGGCGACGGGGAGCAGCGGGCCGAGCTGGAGGCGCGCGCCACCGCCGCCGGTGTCGCCGACCACGTCGCCTTTCTCGGCGCCCGCGACGACGTCCCCGAGCAGCTCGCCGCCCTCGACGTGTTCGTGCTGCCCTCGCGCTTCGAAGGTCTCTGCCTGGCGGTGATCGAGGCGCAGGCCGCCGGGGTGCCCGTGGTGGCGACGCCGGTCGGCGGCATCCGCGAGACGGTCGTCCCCGGCGAGACCGGCCTGCTCGTGCCGGTCGACGACGCCGCCGCGCTCGCCGAGGCGATCCTCACCTTGCTGGACGACCCGGCGCTCGCAGCTCGTCTCGCCGCCGCGGCGCAGCGGCGCGCCCTCGCCCGCTTCGCCGTCGAGCGCATGGTCGAGCGCACCGTCGCCCTCTACGGCGGCTAGGCTCGGTCGGCATGTGCGGGTTCGCAGCGATCGCAGGGCCGCACCAGCCCGCCCTGCTCGAGGAGCTGGCCCGGTCGCTGCACCACCGTGGGCCCGACGGCGGCGGCATCCACTACGATCCCGCTCTCGGCGCCGGGCTCGCCTGCCGCCGCCTCTCGATCCTCGACCTCGCCGGCGGCCACCAGCCGATGAGCCTCGACGGCGGCCGCCTCGTGATCGCATTCAACGGGGAGATCTTCAACACGCCCGAGCTGCGCGCCGAGCTCGAGAGCGAGGGCGTCGTCTTCGCCAC
>JANXXF010000127.1 GCA_025350775.1 Actinomycetes bacterium | reverse complement strand
GTCGTGCGCCGCTCGCGCGGGTGGCCGGGAATTTTTCTGCAGGAGCGCCGCGGCCGCTCCGGGCAGGTTGCCGCTGACGGGTGCCTCGAGCGTCGCGATGCCGTGCTCTGCCGCCGCTGCTGCCAGGGCCTCGAGCACGTGCCGCTCGTTCGTGCTCATGTCGATCCAGACGCCGCCGGGCCGGAACGAGCGCAGGATCCCGTGCTCGCCGTTGACGACCTCGGCCACCGAGCCCGGCGAGGGCAGGCAGGTGATCACGACGGCGCTGTCAGCTGCGGCCGCTGCCGGGGTCTCGGCCCAGGTCGCCCCAAGTGCAAGCAGGCCCTCGGCGGCTTGCCGGTCGAGGTCACAGACCGTCAGCTCGTAGCCCGCGCGCAGCAGGCTGCCGGCAAGGTGGACGCCGAGTTGACCGACGCCGATGAAGGCGATCTTCATGTCAAGCATCATTCTCTCCGAGGTCAGCGCCGCTCCGGCGGGAGCGCCGCGATGGTGGCGGCAAACCCTCGGTGCGCCTCGGGGTCGAGCGGCCGGAGGCACTCCGTGGTAGGGGCAGGATACGCCGCGAGGCAGCTGTCGCCCTGAGGTGACCCTCGCGCGGCGGCGGCGGACAATCGGGTACCAGGCGAAGCCGATCGCCAGGGCGGCCAGATGCCCCCAGTTGCTGAAGCTGTGGTCGACGGCGAGGCTGACTCCGACGTACGCGACGAGCACCGCCACATAGAGCTTCTGTGGGCGGCCGCGGAAGCGGTAGGCGAGTACCGCCGCGACCGCGGCAAAGCCGTAGCTCACCCCCACGTCCTTCTGGTTCACGACGCTGGACTCGATGAGTTCGTAGCGCAGCGCGACCCACAGCCCGAGCGCCGTCAACAGCGTCGCACCGACGTGGCCGGCGAAGAACACCAGGGCGGTGCGTGCCGTGCCGACCCACCGCTCCACCTGCGCGACCAGCACGCTGAACAGGGCGAGCCAGCCGACGAGCTCCAGCCTACTCGAGACCCAGAACGCGCTCGAGAACAGCACCCGCAGCGGGTCACGCGCGAGCTGATGGAGGTTCGTGCTGCGCTCCAGCAGCAGCTGGTTCGCAATCCTGCTGCTCGACGTCTGCAACACCCAGGTCGTGACGAGCAGGACGAACAGATACGCGTACGTCCCCGGCGCCGAACGCACATACGCGATCGCCTTCGGCGTCCAGCGTCGCCAGACGCGGCGCGCCGGAGCGAGCCGAGGCCAGCGCTCGGACGCCAGCAGACGTTCAACCCCGACCACGAGCAGGAACAGCACGGCCACGATCACGGGCAGTCACGTGCGAGGTCACAAGCGGAGGGCCGACCGGAGGCAGTCACACCTCATGGTTAGCAGAGTCCAGCTGGACGACCAGCCGCAGCGCATTCCTTTCGCCACCCATACCGTTTACGGTTCGTCGCCTCACCCGTCGCTTACATCCTTGACGGAGACTCAAAGCTCCGGCAGCGCACGACAATCAAGGAGACGCAATGGTGAAGCAGAGGGTCATGATCGCTCTGACAACAGGCGCGGTGGTCGCGGGCCTCGGCGTCACCTCCGCCCTGGCGGACAACTCGCAGAGTGGGGCAGCTGCGACCGGCCCGGGCCTCGCAGCGACGACGAGCCCACTGTCCGGCAGCCCGCTCGCAGCGGGAGACGTACAGCAGGGCGAGCAGGGAACGGACGAGCAGGGTGCCGCGAATGACGTAGCCAGCGCCGCCGATGCCGTCACGCAGGAGGCCGGGAGCCAGGGTCAGGACGACCAGAGCGGCGACGACGCCGACAACAGCGACAACAGCGACAACGGTGACAACGGCGACAGCGGCGACAACGGCGATCAGCAGAGCGGCGACTAGCTTCGTCGTCCGGCTCGCTTCAGGGCGCGGCCGGGTACGCCCGTCCGCGCCCGAAGCCGTTCCCGCCGGCCGATCACGACAGATATGATAGATATACGTTCAGACCGTGGCCGCCGAGCAGTTCTCGTCGCCGTACTGTTGCTCGTCAGCGCAGTAGCCGCCGTCGCCCTCAGGCCGTCAGGCGCAGCGGCAGGGGGCAGCAACCTGCGAACGACCCTGGCCGCATGGTCGAAGCAGGCCGGTACCGATGCGGGTGTGGTGGCTCTCAACGCCCGCCAACGCCACCCCGTGCGCATGACCCACAGCGCAGCCCGCTTCCGCACAGACGCCCTGCACGCGCAGGTGGCGATCGCCGCCTTGCACCCTGCCACACCGCGTGAGCGCAAGGCACAACGGCTCGCCGTGAGCGCTTTCGCGGACTACGCCAGCGCAGGAGCCCAGTGGGCCGCCAGCGGCCGCGCCCGGAGCCATGGCCTGAAGCTGGCCGCAGTGGCCCACTCTCACACCGCTGCGACCGCGGCCAGGGCCGGCGACCGGTTGCTCATCGCCGCCGGCAGGCTTCTCTGAGGCTTGATGTGGATCGGTGCCCCTGACGGGTGTGGGGTCGTATCATTCGCCTTCTGATGCCAGAGTCGTGGGTCAAGAGTCACTCGCCTGTCCACTACACGCCGTGGCCGCTGCCATGGTTTGCTGCGATCGCGGCGCTGATGGCGGCCGCGCTCTACACGCGCCTGCCGGGCAAGTTCATCTTCGGCCCACACGCCACCGTGGCGACGACGTTCCGCTGGCTCGTCCCCGGCCTCGTGGTCGTCCTGGTGACCGCCCTAGTCGTGATCCACCGCGAGGAGCTGCGCGTCCACCACACGATCAGAACCCTCCTCCGCCGCAGGATGGCGATCGCGTTGATCGCCATCATCAACGCCGCGAACATCCTCTCGGTCGTCCTGCTCGTTCGCTTCATCATCAACGGCGGCAAGGCAACCGGCCACGAGCTCGTCCTCGCCTCGATCAACATCTGGTGGACGAACATCCTGGTATTCGCCCTCTGGTTCTGGGAGATCGACCGCGGCGGGCCGGCCGCGCGAGCACATCACCAGGAGACCGACCCCGACTTCCTCTTCCCCCAGATGACGCTGCCGGAGCTGTTCAAGACGCCGCTGAGCCCGACCTTCGTCGATTACTTCTTCGTCGCCTTCACCAACGCCGCGGCATTCAGCCCGACCGACACGATGCCGGTCACGCCTCGCGCGAAGCTCCTCATGCTCGTCGAAGCCGGAGTCTCGCTCCTGACCCTGCTCATGGTCGCCTCCAGGGCCGTCAACATCCTCTAGCTCCCATCGGCGCCGGGTTCCTCTCTTCTACGCCTGAACGGGAGGCGCGAGATGTGCAAGCGCGAGCGCGATCCAGGCCGTCGCGTGCTCCTGCCACAGCACCGTCGAGTGCGCTCCCGAGTAGACGGCGAAGAGGTGCGGGATTCCGGCGGCTGTCAGCTCGTGGCTCAGCTGCTGGTTTTCCGGTATGAAGATCGGGTCCTGCGCTCCGACGTAGAAGCCCACGAAGGTCGGGTACCGCGCGATCTGCGCGGCGAGCTTCGGCACCAGCGCGTGGAGGTTCGCATCGTCGTTGCGCGTTGCAGTCCCGAGGTCCAGCGGCTTCTCGCCGGTCGGGTCGGTCGGGTGAAAGTAGCCGCTCCACGACTCGATCACTGCGAACTGGGCCGGATGATGGACGCCGAAGATGCTCGCGCCGTAGCCGCCGGCCGAGAGGCCGACGATGGCGCGGCCCGTGCGGTTGCGGATCGTCCGGAAGTGCGCATCGATGTAGGCCGGCAACTCGACCGCGAGGGCCGTCTCCCAGTTTTCGCCCGGCCCCCAGTCGTGGTACTCCGGATCTCCGCCTGGCTGCCGCGTCCCCTGGGGCGCGATCAGAATCGCCTCCCTGCCGGTGCCGTCGAGCGCGGTCGCGAGCCACGAGAGCGACTGGTACGAACCGGGATCGGCCGGCAGGCCGTGCAGGAAGTAGATCACCGGGTACCGTTTGGCACTCGTCGCGTATCCGGCAGGCAGATGGACGAGGAAGTGCACCCGGCTCTGGAGCGTGATCGACGGGAACGACGAGGTGAGCGTCGTCGTGGCGCTCAACGGAGCCCCACGGCTTCCCCCGGCGGCGACGAGCAGCATCACCGTCGCGCACGCAGCCGTCGCTGTCGCGAGAAGCCCGGGCAACCTCCGGCACCGCCACATCGATGTCGCGGCCGCCTCAGGCGCGCCGACGGATCGGTCACGATCGAACCAGCTGCGCTGCAGTGCGCTCAATCCCGCTCCTTGTGGACGGCCGCGCCGCCGGACGGCGAAGTGGACACCAGCGATGATCCCCGGGTTCCGCAGTTCGTGGTGACGGGGTCGCGTAGATTGTGGTTGTGTGCAGGGGGTTCGTGAGGGGGCGCGGTCGGGTCCGTGTGCCCACATCGCGGGTTTCGCGCTGCTTGGGGTGGGTCAGGCCGGGCTGATCGCGGTGATCGGTGGTGGCGGTGTGATGGCGCAGGCGGTGTAGATGGCGCGTTGGCTGTCGGTCAGGCTGGTCGTCTGGGTGACGGTGCCGGCGGTGCCCTCGAGGGTCACGAGGTGGAGGCGGTTGAGCTCGCGGCTGATGCGTCGCCAGGTCTGGGAGGTCTGGCGTTCGGCGACGCGGATCAGGAGTAGCGCGAGCCAGCAGAGTGTGACGTGGGCGCGGATCCGTTGTTCGAGGCGGTGGTAGACGGGGCGCAGCTCGAGGATGCCTTTGAGGTCGCGGAAGCCGCGTTCTGCTTCGAGCAGGTTCTTGTAGCCGAGCGCGACGTCTTCGGCCGACAGCGTCGGGTCGCTGGTGGAGAGCAGGTACTTGCCGTCGAGGCGTTCCTCCGCCTGGATCTTGGCGCGGTCGATCAGCAGGCGTCCGCG
>JANXXF010000096.1 GCA_025350775.1 Actinomycetes bacterium | reverse complement strand
CCGCGACCGGCTCCTCGGCGGCGCCCGGCTCGGCGGCGGCGCCCGGCTCTTCGGCGGCGCCCGGCTCGGCGGCGGCCACCCTGCCGCTGGGGACGGACGGCGGCGCCCTCGCGACGGCGGGCGCCCTGAGCGGGGTCGATGTCGTCTTCCCGGTGCTGCACGGCCCGTTCGGCGAGGACGGCACGGTGCAGGGGCTGCTCGAGCTGGCAGGGGTTCCGTACGTCGGCTCCGGGGTCGGCGCGTCGGCGGTGTGCATGGACAAGGACTTCTTCAAGAAGGT
This sequence comes from Actinomycetes bacterium, assembly GCA_025350775.1. GTDB lineage: Bacteria > Actinomycetota > Thermoleophilia > Gaiellales > Gaiellaceae > CANFDS01. Next base: position 8,939 of record JANXXF010000096.1, on the reverse strand, counting down.
GCTGCGCGACAGCGGCATCCCGGTCGCACGCCACGTGGCGCTCCGCGACGGCGATGCGATCGAGAACCCCTTCGGCTACCCGGTGTTCGTGAAGCCTGCGCGCCTCGGCTCGTCGATCGGCATCTCGAAGGTGCGGTCGGCCGACGAGCTGGCGCCGGCCGTGGCGCTGGCGCGCCGCCACGACGACAAGGTGCTGATCGAGGAGAGCATCGAGGGCGTCGAGGTCGAGTGCGGCGTCCTCGGCAACCGCCGTCCGTTGGCCTCGATCCCTGGCGAGATCGTCGCCAACGCCGACTGGTACGACTTCGACGCGAAGTACGCCGCCGGCGGCATGGACCTGGTCGTGCCACCGCGCCTCGACGCGACGACGATCGCCCTCGTCCAGCAGGTTTCGATCGACGCGTTCGTGGCGACCGAGTGCGAGGGGATGGCTCGCGCCGACTGCTTCGTGCGCCCAGACGGCAGCGTGCTCGTGAACGAACTGAACACGATCCCGGGCTTCACGCCGACGAGCGTGTACGCGAAGCTCTTCGAGGCGTCGGGGATCCCCTACGCCGAGCTGCTCGACCGGCTGATCGAGCTCGCGCTGGAGCGGCACGAGCGCCGCAGCAGGCTCGAGTTCTAGCCGCTGCCCCGGTCGGCCCGCTCAGCCCGCGGTCACCTCGTTCAGCCGGGCCGTGTCACCTGCGAGCGTGGTGATCCAGACGACGAAGTAGCGATGCCTGGCGTCCGTCGCCAGGCCGAAGACGGCACGGGCACCCACGACGCGCCCGTCCGCGACCTGCGCGAACGGCCCACCCGCTGCGTCGCCCGCGAGCACCTCCGCGCTGAAGCCGGGGGTGTCGGTCTGCACGACGAGGCGCTTCAGCGCCACCGCCGCGCCCGCATCGACGACCAGCCCGACGCCTCGCTTGCCGATCACGGCCAGCGCTGCGTTGTAGCGCTCGGTGCTCCAAGCGGTCGCGGGGTCTCCGTCGGTGGCGAGTCGGATCTCGGCGTTGTGCTCCTGGCCGTCGCCCGGCGGCGGATCCCAGGTGCCGACGGCCCGCAGCACGACGGACGGCTTGCCGCCGCCCGACGAGCCGCTGTTGTGGCGCACCGCGAAGACCAGCGCGATCGCGGCAGCGACGAGGAGGCCGCTGAGGCCCGCCACCAGGGGCCAGGCGGGGCGCTTGCGGCGGGGCCGCTCCGCTGCGGCCGCGCCGCTCCCGAGCGCCGGCTGCTGCGTCGTCAGCGCTGTCAGGATCGCGGTCTCGCCGTCGCTGGTGCCACCGGCCTCCGCCCGGCAGGCTTCGAGCTCGTTGACCAGGGCGGCCATCGACGGGAACCGGTCGGCCGGACTCTTGGCCAGGGCCCGGCCGACAGCGGTGTCGAGCCGCCAGGCGACATCGGGACGGCGCGCGCGGATGCTCGGCACGGGGTCGTTGACGTGACGCAGCGCGATCGCGACAAAGCTGTCGCCGCCGTACGGCACCTCGCCGGCGAGTAGCTCGAAGAGCACGACGCCGAGGGCGTAGATGTCGGTTGCCGGGCCGACGAGCTCGCCGCGCGCTTGCTCGGGCGCGACGTACTCGCTGGTGCCGAGCACCGTGCCGGTCTGGGTGAGTCCCTCCAGCTCCAGCGCCCGCGCGATGCCGAAATCGGTCACCTTCACCCGCCCGTCGGGCGCGAGCAAGACGTTCTGCGGCTTGACGTCGCGGTGGACGAGCCCCTGCTCGTGCGCGAAGCCGAGCGCCCGGCCGATCTGGATCGCGTAGCGCAGCGCGTCGTCGACGGGCAGCGGGCCGCGCTCGCGCACGACCTCTTTGAGGTTCGGCCCCTCGACGAGCTCGAAGACGATGAACTGGCGGCGGCCGTCCTCGCCGCGGTCGATCACGGTGACGACGTTCTCGTGCGCGACCTGCGCGACCGAGGTCGCCTCACGGCGGAACCGCTCGACGGCGCCCTCGTCGGCGATGAACTGCTCGTGCAGCAGCTTGATGGCGACCTGGCGCTCGAGCACGCGGTCGCGCGCCCGGTAGACGCTCGACATGCCACCGCGCCCGAGCAGGGCGATCAGCTCGTAACGCCCTGCGATGACCTCGCCGATCAGGCTCGACCCCCGAGCTCGCTGGTGGACGGACTGCGGCGCTAGGCGAGCGTCCGTTCGAGCGCCCGCTCCCAGGCGTCGAGGGCCTCCTCGAGCTCCGCACCCTGGATGGTAAGCGGCAGGAGCACGCGGATGCAGTTCGAGTGGACGCCGGCGCGCAGCAGGAGCAGGCCCTCCTCGAGCGCGGCGTGGGTCACGGCAGCTGCCAGCGCGGGCGCGGGCACCTTCGTGACCCGGTCCTCGACGAGCTCGAGCGCGAGCATCGAGCCGAGCCCGCGGACGTCGCCGATCGCCGCGAAGCGGTCGCTCCAGGTCAGCATGCGGGCCCTGATCACGTCGCCCAGGGCCACCGCTCGCTCGACAAGCCCTTCGCTCTCGATGATGTCGAGGACGGCCACCGCGGCGGCGATCGCCACCGGGTTGCCGACGTACGTGCCGCCGATCGCGTTCGGGCCGGGGGCGTCCATCAGGTGGGCCTTGCCGATGATGGCGGAAAGTGGGAGCCCGGCAGCGATCGACTTGGCGAGGGTCATCAGGTCGGGCTCGACGCCGCTGTGCTCCATCGCGAACAGGCGGCCGGTGCGGCCGAAGCCTGTCTGCACCTCGTCGGCGATGAGCAGGATGCCATGCTCGTCGCAGATGCGGCGCACGGCGGCGAGGAACTCCGGAGGTGCCGTCAGGAAGCCACCCTCGCCCTGGACGGGCTCGATTACGATGGCGGCGACGCTCTCGGCGGCGACCTGCGTGTGCAGCGCGTGCTCGAGCGCAGTGATCGCCTCGGCGACGCCGGGGCCGCGGTACGCGTTTGGGAACGGGACGCGGTACACCTCGGGCGCGAAAGGCCCGAGCCCAGCCTTGTACGGGTGCGCCTTCGAGGTCAGCGTCAGGGCCATCAGCGTGCGGCCATGGAAAGCGCCCTCGAAGGCGATGATCGCCGGCCGGCCGGTTGCGGCGCGCGCGATCTTGACCGCGTTCTCGACTGCCTCGGCGCCGGAGTTGAAGAACGCCGCCTTCGCCGGGCCGGTGAACGGGGCAACGGCGACGAGGCGCTCGGCCAGCTCGACGTAGACCTCGTACGGGATCATCGTGAAGTCGGTGTGGAAGAAGCGCTCGAGCTGCGCCTCCACCGCCTCGATGACCTGCGGATGGGTGTGCCCGACCGCGAGGCAGCCGACGCCGCCGGTGAAGTCGATGAAGGTGTTGCCGTCGACGTCGGTCAGGAGCGCGCCGTCGGCATGGTCGACGACGATCGGGAAGGCGAGCGCGAGCGGCGCCGCGACGACGCGCTCCTTCCGCGCGATGATCTCCCGCGACCGCGGCCCGGGCAGCTCCGTCCTGATCTCGATCGCGCGCACCGCCGCCATGCCTGCTCCTCAGCTCGTTGTGAATACTGAATACTAAGTATACATCTTTCGGGGGCCGGCCGCGGCGACGGGCCTCGCTCCCGTTAGGCTGCAGGTCCACCACGAGAGACAGACGAGAAAGGAGCGACGCCATGCCGTTCACGCTTCCCGCACTGCCGTACGCCCACGACGCGCTCGAGCCGCACATCGACACGCAGACGATGCAGATCCACCACGGCAAGCACCACCAGGCCTACGTCGACAACGCCAACAAGGCGCTCGAGGGCACCGAGTGGGCCGACGCAGCCGTCGAGGACGTCGTCAGGAGCCTCGACAAGCTGCCCGAGGCCATCCGCGGCGCCGTCCGCAACAACGCCGGCGGCCACGCCAACCATGCGCTGTTCTGGACAGTCCTGTCGCCGCAGGGCGGCGGTGCCCCCACGGGCGAGCTGGCCGGCGCGATCGATGCAGCGTTCGGCGGCCTCGATCAGCTCAAGGCTGCGATCAACGACGCCGGCATCAAGCGCTTCGGCTCCGGCTGGGCGTGGCTCGTCGTCGACGGCGGCTCGCTCGCGGTCACCTCGACGCCGAACCAGGACAGCCCCCTCAGCGAGGGCAAGACGCCGATCCTCGGTGTCGACGTCTGGGAGCACGCGTACTACCTCAACTACCAGAACCGCCGCGCCGACTACCTCAACGCGTTCTGGAACGTCGTCAACTGGGGCGAGGTCGCCCGCCGCTTCGCGGCCGCGAAGTAGCAACCGCCGCTCCGCGCGGGGCGGACGGTCAGCGCACGAGCACGCGCACCGGGCCGCTGGGCAGGGTCGCGAGCGCAGCGCGCGCACGCGGGCCGTCCGCCTCACGCACCAGCACCTGGCCGTCCCGCGCCGTCGCCACGATGCCGCGGGCGCGCAGCAACGCGACCACCCGCGCCGGCGTCCCGGCGACGGCTCCCAGCAGCGCCCCGGGGCCGGTGGCCGCGTCAGGGACGCCGTACCCAGCACGCGCGGCGGCCGGGGGCACTGCCTTGGCGGAGGGCGCCCCGGTGGCCGGGGCCGCAGCCTCCAGAGCAGTCGGCCGCGACTCCGGCGTCCCGTTCGACAGGGAGATCACGACCGCAGCGGCGGCAACCGCCAGGCCGAGCGCCGGCGCCCCGACCAGCACGGGCCGGGAGCGCCACCAGGGCGTCGGCCGCGCGTGGGCCGGCAGCGCCCGGACGAGTGCCTGCACCTCCTGCGGAGCGAGCGGCGGGACGGCCGGCGCCGCGCGCAGGAGCGCTCGCGCCGCCCGCTGCGCCTCCACCGCGGCGCGGCAGGCGGCGCAGGCGCCGAGATGCTCCTCCACGACCTGCGCCGCGCCACGCGACAGCTCACCCTCGACAAGGGCGAGCAACTCGAGCTCTGCGGGATGCCTGGCCACTGTCATTCAGACTCCCGCCCGGCCGTGGAAGTTCCCGCGAGCAGCTGCGCAAGCTCGGCCCGGCCGCGATAGATCCGCGACTTCACCGTCCCCTCCGCGACGTCGGTCAGCTCGGAGATCTCGGCGTACGAGCAGCCGAGCACGTCGTAGAGAACGACCGCCTCGCGAAACGGCGGGTCGAGCGCCGCGAGCGCGCGCTGCAGCTCGCCGGCCAACTCGCTCGCCGCGAAGCCGTCGCGCAGGTCGACCGCCTCGGGCGCCTCGGGGTCGGCGAGCTGGCCCCGACGCTCGCGCAGGTCGTGGATTGCGTTCAGGCAGATGCGGGTAAGCCAGGTTGAGAACTTCGCGTCACCACGGAAGCGAGGCAGCGCGAGCCAGGCACGCACGAGCGTCTCCTGGACAGCGTCGGTGGCGTCGGCGTGCGAGCCGAGCAGCCGGGCCGCCATCGTCGTCAGGCGCGGCTGGTGCAGGTCGACCAGGGCCTCGAAGGCGGCGAGGTCGCCGTTGCTCGCCCGTTTCGCGAGTGCGCGATCAGGATCCATGTTCCGGGAACTTTTCCAGCAGCGTCGGCGTCATAGAGTCGAGACACAAAGCAAAGGAGAGATCCACCATGACAAAGCTCAAGCTCATCGCAGCGCTCGGTGCATTTGCCGCCATTCTCGCAGTCCCCGCCTGGGGCGCGGGGGCGAAGGCCACCGACACGAGCGCGGCCACGACGCCGCAGATCACCGTCACCGGCACCGGCACGGTCAAGGCCGTCCCGGATATCGCCGTCTGGAACTTCTCGGTGTCGTCACGCGCGACCTCGGCCCGCGAGGCGCTCAAGCTCAACGGCGTCGAGATGCGCAAGGTGATCGCCGCCCTGAAGGCCGCCGGCATCGGCGCCGCCGACCTGCGCACCACACAGGTCTACCTCAGCCCGCGCAGCAGCCAGGACGGCACGAGCATCATCGGCTACGAGGCTTCGAACAGTGTTACCGCCAAGGTGCGCAAGGTCGCCAACACCGGCGAGATCGTGGACGCGGCCGTCGAGGCGGGCGCGGACGGCGTCAATGGGCCGACGTTCCAGGTCTCGGCGCAGGACGCGCTCTACCGGCAGGCGCTGGCGGCCGCGTTCGACGAAGCGAAGGCCAAGGCTGCGCGCCTCGCCCAGCAGGGCGGCCTGACACTCGGCAAGGCGATCGTCATCTCCGAGCAGGGCACGTCGCAGCCGATTCTCTTCGCCCAGGGCGCCTCGAAGGCCGCGGCGACCGACTCGACGCCGGTCGAGACCGGTGAGTCCGAGGTGCAGGCCAGCGTGACCGTCACCTTTGCGATCTCGTAGAGCGGCGGTCGCAGCCCACGCGGCGTGACGCTCAGGGCCGGCCCGCGCCGGCCCTGAGCCACGCCCGGGCGGAGCCTGCATAGAATCCAGCCCATGGTTCTCTCCGACCGCACCATCGAGCGCCTGCTCGGTGAGGACCGCATCGGTATCGACCCGTACGACCCCTCGCTGCTCCAGCCGTCGAGCGTCGACGTGCGCGTCGACCGCTTCTTCCGTGTCTTCAACAACGCGCTCTACCCGTACATCGACGTCAAGCAGGAGCAGCCCGAGTTGACGCAGCTCGTCGAGATCGACGACGAGCGGCCGTTCATCCTCCACCCGGGCGAGTTCGTGCTGGGCTCCACGCTCGAGCGGGTGCGTCTGCCCGACGACCTCGTCGCACGGCTCGAAGGCAAGAGCTCGCTCGGCCGGCTCGGCCTCCTCATCCACTCCACCGCCGGCTTCATCGATCCCGGCTGGGACGGGCACGTGACGCTGGAGCTGTCGAACGTCGCGAACCTGCCGATCACGATCTACCACGCGATGAAGATCGGCCAGATCTCGTTCATGCAGCTCGCCGAGCCCGCCCGCAACCCGTACGGCGCGTCCGGCCTCGGCTCCAAGTACCAGGGACAGCGCGGGCCCACACCCAGCCGCTACTGGCAGAACTTCCGGCCGGGCGCCGGCCCGTAGCCGCGGCGCCCGGCCCACTGCCGCGCGCGTCGTCAGCTTCCGGGCAGCTCGCCGAGAGTCACGGTCACCGTGGTCGTCGTCCCGTCCTGGGAGACCAGCTCGACCTTCACCGCCTGCTTCGGCTTGTAGCCGGCGAGTACTTCGGAGAGGTCGTCGGTGGTGGGGGTCGGCTTGCCGCCGATCGCGGCGATCACCTGGTTTGCCTTGATGCCGGCTTTCGCCGCCGGGCCGCCGGCCTCGACGTCGGTGACGATGACGCCGCCGCCCGTGATCGTCGCGACCCGGACGCCGAGGTACGCGCGGCCGGAGTTGACGACCTTGCCGAACTTGATGAGCTGATCGGCGATGCGCAAGACGTCGTTCGAGGGGATCGCGAAGCCGATGCCGGAGGCGGGCGCTCCGCTGAACGAGGGGTTCGAGGCGCCCAGCGTGGGAATGCCGATCACGCGGCCGCGCAGATCGACGAGCGCTCCGCCGCTGTTGCCGGGATTGATCGGAGCACTCGTCTGGATGAGATTCGGCAGCGAGATGCCGTTGCCCTCCTGGCCGGTGCGCCCGAGCGCGCTGACGATGCCTTCGGTCACCGAGCTGGAGAGGCCGAGCGGATTGCCGACGGCCATCGCGATGGCGCCGACCTGGAGCTTCGAGCTGTCCGCAAAGACGGCGGGCACCGGCGTCGCGGGGATCTTGATGACTGCGAGGTCGTTCGTGGGGAACGTGCCGACGAGCGTGCCGGTGTAGAGGCGGCCGTTGGAGAAGGTCACCTTGAACGTCGTGGCGGTACCGACGACGTGGGCGTTCGTGACGATGTGGCCCTTACGGTCGTAGACGATGCCGGAGCCGAGCCCCTCGTCGGTCTCGATCTGGACGACGGTCGGCGCGACACGCTTGACGACGGCGATGTACTGGTTCTGCAGCGCCTGCAAGAGCGCAGGCCCGTTCGCAGCGCGCACCACCGGCTTCGTGGCCTGCTCGGGTTTGGCGGCGGCGGTGCCGGCGCCGATCGAGGCAGCGAGCGCGAGGGTGAGCAGGGCGACTGGGGCAAGACGGCGCATTCTCATGCCCATACAGCTACCAGAGCGAACAGGGTTCCAAACATCGCCCAAACGAACGCTAACCGGATTGTCCCGGCCTTAACGGCCGCGCAAAGAACGAGGGCCCCTTGCGGGGCCCTCGATTCCGGTAGCTAGCCTGGAGTAGTAGGGACGCTTCCGGCCGTTACTGGCGGCGCAGTTCGCGAGCCCCGACGCTGGCTAGGCGATTTCCCCGTAGGGTCAGGGGCACGCCCCTACCGGCTAGCACCTCCACTGCCCGTACACTCAGAATCCATCAAGTCCGGACCACCTCCTTTCCGCGGTGCGCGCATCATAGACCAGTGGACAGGACGGACGAAACTTCGAGGCCCCGGTCGAGGGGCAACGTGACGCTTTCCAGGGTCGGATCGGCCTGTCGCGCGGCCGCGTACAGGGCCAGCGGGTCGGGGTGCGAGAGGATGTTGTCGGCGACGACGACCGCGCCCAGCTCGAGCAGCGGCCGCGCAAGGCCGAACAGCCGCTCGTAGTCGTCCTTCTCGGCGTCGAGGAAGACGAGGTCGAACGGCCCGGCGAGCCCCGCCAGCGCCGCGTGGGCGTCGCCCTCGACCAGGTCGGCCCAGTCGCCGAGGCCCGCCTCGCCGATGGTGCGCCGCCAGGCCTCGCACTTGAGCGGATCGAGCTCGAGCGAGAGCACGCGGCCGCCGACCGTGCGCGCGGCGGCGGCGAGCCACGCGGTCGAGTACCCGCGCGAGCCGCCGATCTCGAGGATCCGCGTCGAGTTGCCGGAGACGACCAGCGAAAAGAGGAACTGCCCCGTCGTGCGCGCCACCTGCCGGGAGCGCTGCGCGGACGGTAGACCGGCAGCGCGCTCGGCAACGTCCTCGGCCTCGAGGCGGGCGAGCACCGCAGTGACGCGCTCGTCGATCACCGGTCAGGGATCTCGACAACGACGTCACCGTCGACGACCTTCACCGGGTACGTGTCGACGGGGATGTACGCGGGCAGCGTCAGCGCGCGGCCCGTGCGGATGTCGAAGTTGGCGCCGTGGCGCGGGCAGA
>JANXXF010000090.1 GCA_025350775.1 Actinomycetes bacterium | reverse complement strand
CTCTTGTCCAGGCGGCCAGCCTGGCCTGCGAGCCAGTCGACCCACCCGCTCGCTCCGAAAGCCCCGAGGTTCAACGCTCATTCTGATTCGAGCTCTAAGGTCTCACCCCCGAGTTGAGCTTGATATACGCCCTTTCGAGCTATGCCCCGGCACAACCGGCAAGCGTGCGCCGGTAGCCCGCAACCGTCGCCTCGGCTCCGCTGTACGGGCCGAAGGGGTAGACGATGACCCGGTCGATGCCCGCCGCACGGACGGCGCCGATGCGCTCCCGGCACTCCACGGCCGAGCCGATCGCGAACACCGCGTCCACCATCGCAGCGCTCACGTGCACGGCCGTCCCCTCGTGGCTGCCGCCGATCCAGCCGCGCAGCTCCGGGTCGCGCCCGGCCACCAGCCGCCAGGCCTCGCGGAGCGCGCGCGCCTCGTCGGCGAAGCCGGCCTCGGCGAACAGCTCGTTGTAGAAGGGCAGGTTGCCGTACCAGGCGAGGAGTTCGGCGGCAGCGGCCTGCGCGGGGGCGGGGTCGTCGGTGACGCAGGTCGAGACGGAGAGGCAGACGTCCACCTCGGCAGCGCTGCGGCCGCTGCGCTCGGCGCCCTCGCGGACGGCCGCCGCGGCAGCCGCCACGCGCGACAGCGGCAGCAGGTAGAGCAGGGCGCCGTCGGCGATCTCGCCGGCCAGGCGCATCGCACCGGGGCGCAGCGCGGCGAGGTAGACCGGGGGGATGCGCAACGCCGGGAAGCCGAGCCGGTAGCCCGCCGGGGTCGCCTCGCCGGCGAGGGTCGAGCGCACTGTCGCCACGTACTCGCGCAGCCAGGCGAGGCGCGGCTCGTAGCCGGCGATCCGATGCCAGCCCTCGGTGATCGAGCGATGTCCCATGCCGAGCCCGAGGATCAGCCGGCCGCCCGCGGCGTCGTCGACGGTCGCCGCGCCCATCCCGGTGAGCGCCGCCGAACGGTTCGCGATCGGCAGGATCGACGTGCCGACGGCGATGCTCCGCGTCGCCAGAGCCATCGCCATGACCAGCGAGAAGCTCTCCGTCCCCCACGCCTCCGGCGTGAAGATCGCGTCGTAGTCGTGCTCCTCGGCCACCTGTGCGAGCCCCGTCAGGTCGGCCACGCGCAGCCCCGGCACCATCGTCCCGATCGTCGCGCCGGTGCGCAGCTTCTGCCCGGCGGCCCCCGCATTCCCGTGTGCTGTCATGGCCCGACCCTACCGAGGGCGGCCACGCCGTTGCAGCGCCGTCGCGCGTGTGGTTAGGTCGAGGCATGGATTTCGGGCTGAAGGACAAGATCGCCGTCGTCACCGGCGCGAGCAAGGGCATCGGGCTCGCAGTGACGCAGCACCTCGCCGCCGAGGGCGTCCGCGTCGTCGCGGGCGCACGCGGGTCGACGCCGGAGCTGGACGCGCTCGTGGCGGGCGGAGGCGGCGGCGCGGGCGCCGTCGCGGGCGGCAGCGTCACCTTCGTCCCGGTCGACCTCGCCACGGCCGCCGGGCCCGGGTCGCTCGTCGAGCGGGCGATCGCGCTGCACGGCGGCGTGGACATCCTCGTCAACAACGTCGGCGGCGGCGAGCTGCGCTTCGACGGCTTCCTCGCCATCCCCGACAGCGAGTGGCTGCGCGTCTTCGACTTCAACGTGATGACCGCCGTGCGCGCGTGCCGCGTCGCGATCCCTTCGATGCTCGAGCGCGGCGGCGGCGCCATCGTCAACATCTCGTCGATCAACTCGATGCTGCCGCAGTCGTTCGTGCTCGACTACTCGGCGGCGAAGGCCGCGCTGAAGAACCTCGGCAAGGGGCTGTCGGAGGAGTACGGGCCGCAGGGCATCCGCGTCAACACGGTGTCGCCCGGCGCGACCGCCACACCGCTGTGGCTGACGCCCGAGACCGGCGCCGCCGCAGTCTTCGGCGCGACCGTCGGCAAAACCGCCGAGGAGGTCGTCGAGCTGGTGTCGGCCGGCTTCGCGCTCGGCCGCTTCTCGGAGGCCGACGAGATCGCCGCGGTGGTCACGCTGCTCTGCTCGCCGCGGGGCGGGGCCGTGACCGGCGCCGACTACGTCGTGGACGCGGGCACGCTCAAGCAGGCGTAGCGCGGAGCGGCGGCCGGGCCGACCCGCCTGGGCGACTCACCTGCCGACCCGCCTGCCCGGGGTCGCCCTCCGGCGCTACACCCGGTTGAACGTGACGAGGCGCGGCAGCACGCGCAGCGCGTTGCGGCGGGAGTTGCGGATCGCGGCGTGCAGGGCGCCCGTCGCGTGCTCGTGGACGCCGGCGCCGTGGCCCACCAGCACGTGCTCGGGCTCGAAGCCGAGCAGGCTGCGGGGCGGCGCGGGCCGCAGCAGCGGATGGACGCCGAGCGCCTCGCCCGGCGCCCGGAAGTAGCGCGCCGTGCCGACCGCCTCCGCGACGACGAGCACCTTCTGCCCGGGCCACCACAGCGCCGACTCCCGCCACAGCCGCGACCGCTTCAGCTCGACCAGCTCGAACGGCGAGCCGGGGATCGCCGCCGGCGGCGTGATCCAGATCGGGACGCCCAGCCGCGCCGAGACCGACGCGCAGTCACGGCCGTGCCGGTCGAGCAGCTGGATGACGCCGGCCGGGCGCCCGAGCGCTCGCACCCGCTCGTCGAGACCGGGGAAGTCGACCGGGTCGATCAGCCAGACGCCGCCGTCGGCGAGCAACGCGTGCGACGCCCGCTGCATGAACGCCGGCTCGGCGGCGATCCAGCCGAAGCCCCACGGCGCCTCGTCGCAGAAGGTGACGGTCATGGCCACACCCTAGAGGCTTGATGCCCAGCGCCGGGTCACGGCTCAGCTCGGGTCACGGCTCAGCTCGCCCGGTAGCGGGCGACGGCGTCCACGTGGTCGACGATCGGCAGCGGGTAGCGGAGAGCGGCGCGCTCGGTGAAGGGCAGCCGCCAGGGCTCGTGCACCGCCTTGCCGGGCACGCCCGCCAGCTCGGGCACCCAACGGTGGACGTAGGAGCCAGTCGGATCGAAGCGCCGGCCCTGCAGGGTCGGGTTGAAGACGCGGTGCGGCTTCGTGTCGGCGCCGGTTCCGGCCACCCACTGCCAGTTGCCCACGTTGCTCGCGACGTCGCCGTCGACAAGCCACTCGTCGAACCAGTGCGCACCGTCCCGCCAGTGGACGCCGAGGTGCTTGGTGAGGAAGCTGGCGACGACCATGCGGGCGCGGTTGTGGACGAAGCCCTCCTCGAGCAGCTGGCGCATTGCAGCATCCACGACCGGGTAGCCGGTCAGCCCCTCCTGCCAGGCGGCCAGCCCCTGGGCGTCGTCGACCCACGCGGCAGGCCGCGGCCGCAGGTCGGCGTGCGCGGTGTCGGGGCGTGCCGCCAGCAGCTGCGCGTAGAAGTCACGCCAGCAGAGCTGCCGCAGGAACGGCTCGGCCTCCGGCCACCTGGCCAGGCGCGTCGCCAGCGCCAGCGGCGAGATGCAGCCCAGGTGGAGATACGGCGAAAGCCTCGAGGTAACGTCGGCGGCAAGGTCGTCGCGCGTCGTGTCGTAGGCGACGACCGGGCCGGCGAGCCAGGCACGGACGCGCTCGCTGCCGGCGGCCTCGCCTCCGACGGGGAGCCGCGGCGACGGGGAGCCGCCCGGCGCTAGGCCGGCGGCGGAGGGGAGCGGGCCGGGGGTGATGCCGACAGGGAGGGCGAGGCGGGCCGGGGTCGGCGCGAGCGGACGCCACTCGGTCGCCGTCCGCGCGCCCGCCGCCGGCCCCACTCCCGCCGCCGCCCCCGCGCCCGCCGCCGGCCCCACTCCCGCCGCCGCCCAGCGCCGCCAGTACGGCGTGAACACCTGGTAGGCCGCGCGGGCCGGATCGCCGTCGGGCACGAGCGCCCCGGGCGGGACGACGGTGGCGCCCGCGCTCACGCGCAGCTCAACACCCTGCTTCTCGCACGCGCGCGCGAGGCGCGAACGGCGGGCCTGCGCCGTGGCGCTCACGTCGTCGGCGATGCAGATCGCCCGCGCCCCCGTCTCGTGCGCGACGCGGAGCGCCTCCACGGCAGGGTCGCC
>JANXXF010000082.1 GCA_025350775.1 Actinomycetes bacterium | reverse complement strand
CCTCCAGAGCAAGGGCCGGATCGGCGGCTACGCGTCCGGCTGGCGCCTCGGCAAGGTCGAGCAGGCCGGGCCGATCCAGATCGAGAGCCAGGCGAGCACCTTCGAGACCGTCGGTGGCGCCGTCGACGCCTACTCGCAGGCGCTCGGCGAGATCAGCCCCAAATACAAGCGGGTCGAGCTGGCCGACACGGTTGGCGACGAGACCAGGATGTGGACGCGCTCGCTCGAGGGCGCCAACGGCCCGCTGACGATCTTCTCGGTCGCCTGGCGCTCCGGCCGGGTGCTCGGGGCACTCTCGACCGCGTCGCAGGCGGGCACGGGCTCGGCCGACGACGCACTCGCCTACGCCCAGAAGCAGCAGCAGCGCATCGAGGCGGCAGCGGCGAAGGAGCCCGTCAAGTAGAAGCCGGGCGTCGCCGGCGCCGGCGACGACGCCCGCGAGCCCGGCGGCTACTCGCTCGGGTCGAGCTCGATGATCTGCACTTCCGGGGCGAGCCGCGCGGCCTCCCTGGGGTCGAACCGGCCGGCGCCGAGCTCGAGCTTGGAGGCCCAGCCGGCTGCTGCCGCGGCACGGAGCGCGTCCTCGAGTGGCTGCTCCTCGACGATCCGCGCGGCGATGAAGGCCCCGAGCGCGACGTCGCCCGCGCCGACTGCCGAGACCACCTCGATCTCGGGCGGAACGATGTGGAAGCACCGCTCCCGCTTGTCCTCGCGCGCGAGTGCGAAAATGCCGAGGTCGTAGTTGATGATGACGTTCCGCGCGCCCCGCTCGGCGATCGTCTCGACTCCGAGCAGGAAGTCCTGCTCGTCATGGAACTCCTGGCCGACGATCGCCTCGGCCTCGGCCTGCGTCGTCGAGACGAGCGTCGGCTCCGCCTCGATACCGTGGAGCAGCGGCCCGCCCTCGACGTCCAGGGCGACACGCAGGCCGCGCCGCAGCAGGTCGCGAATGAGCTCGCCGTAGTAGCCGTCGTCGACGGCGCGCGGCAGCGACCCGGAGAGCACGACCAGCTCGGCGCCGCGCGACAGGTAGCGGAGCTTCTCGGCGAGCGTCTCGAGCTCCTCGGGGCGTACCACCGGCCCCCACTCGTAGATCTCGGTGTGCGTGCCCGATGTCGGATCGACCACCGCGGTCGACGTGCGCGACTCGTCCCCGATGCGGGCGAAGTCGTTGAGGATCGCCTCGTTCGTGAGCTCCTCGATGATGCGCTCGCCCGTCCGGCCGCCGGCGAGGCCCGTCGCAACGACGGGGACGCCGAGCCGCTTGAGTGTGCGTGCGACGTTGATCCCCTTGCCGCCCGCGAGCGAGAGGCCCTGGCTGGCGCGATGACGCTGCCCGCCGCGGAAGTTCGGTACGGTCAGCGTGCGGTCGATCGCAGCGTTCATGGTGACGGTGATGATCACGAGAGCCAGCTCCAGGCATGGTGTGCGGTGCGCTGCGCGTAGAAGGCGAGGCGGCCTCCGAGCGCCGGGCGACCGACACTGCGGGCGGCGATCAGCGGCGCTGAGGCCACCAGGACGCCGTCCTCGTAGACGCGCAACTCGCCGAGGCGCTGCCCCCGGCGCACCGGGACGGCGAGGGTCGCCGGCGCGACGATCCGCTCGACGAGCGGCCGGTCGACGCGCACGACGCGCCACACCGGCTTCGCCACGACGAGGTCGAGCGGGCGGGCGCCGTAGGGCAGCCGGGCCCGCGCGTAGACCTTGCCGGGGTCGATCGCCCGGATGGTGCGATAGCGGTCGAGCCCCCAGGTCAGGAGCGCAGCCACGTCGCGGTTGCGCGCGCCGCGGTTCGAGCTGCCGAGCGCAACCGCGTACACGGTGACGGCGTCGCGGCGGGCGGCGGCGACCTGGCTCCAGCCGGCGCGCTCGGTGGTGCCGGTCTTGACGCCGAGGATGCCGGGAAACGTGCGCAGCAGGTCGTTGCGGCTGAGCAGGCGGCGGCCGCCGATCTCGATGGCGGGAAGCAGCACCGTGCGCCGCACGAGCGGCTCGCGCATCGCGGCCTCGGCCAGGAGCGCGACGTCGCGCGCGCTGGAGAGATGACCGGGCGCGTCGAGCCCCTCGGGCCTGACGAAATGCGTGTCAGTCATCCCCAGGGCAAGCGCCTTCCGGTTCATCCAGCGCACGAAGAGCGCGCGCCGGCCCTCGCTGATGCCGTCGGCGAGCGCGTCGGCCGCGTCGTTCGCGCTGGGGACGAGCGCGGCGGCGATCAGCTCGCGCACCGTGAAGGCCTGCCCTTCGTACAGCCCGGCCTGCGAGCCGGCGACGTTGGCGGCGGCCCTCGACACAACGATCGGATCGCCCGGCCGCGCGTGATCGAGCGCGACGAGCACGGTCATCAGCTTCGTGATGCTGGCGATCGGAACCCGCATGCGCACGCTGCGGGACGCGAGCACCTCACCCGTGGCGGCGTTCTGGACGATGTACGCGCGGGCGGTGACGGTCGGGCCGGCAGCGGAAGCGCCAGCACAGAGGAGGAGGCCTGCTACGAGCGCCGGCCCCAGCAGCAAGGAGCGCTTCACGGGCGAGAAGGGTACCGGCTCGGAGCCGAGCGGCGAAGGCTGCTACCAGCCGGAGACGGCGCGCACCTCGGCCCGGAGGCGTGCGGCCTCGGCCGCGGCAGCGCCCTTCCAGTCAGTTGCGCCGACTGCCCGGAAGGCGTAGATGACGTCGCGCGAGACGCTGACGAGCGCGCTGGCCGGCCCGCTGGCGAAGGCGACCGCGAGGTCGCCGGGCTGCCCACCCTGGGCGCCGACGCCCGGCAGCAGGAGGATGCCGTGCGGAATGAGCCGGCGCACGTCGGCGACCGCCTTCGGATGGGTCGCCCCGACAACCGCGCCGACGCTGGAGAGACCGCGCTCGCCAACGAGGTCGCTTCCCCACTCGGCGACGAGGCGCGCGACGTGGTGCCACACCGGCGAGCCGTCCGACAGGGCGAGGTCCTGGATGTCGGCGCTCCCCGCATTCGATGTCTTGACGAGGCAGAAGATGCCCGCGCCGTGCAGACGGCAGCTCTGGAGGAACGGCTCGATCGAGTCACGGCCGAGATAGGGCGACACGGTGAGCGCGTCGCCGAGCGGCTCGCCCGACTCGCGGGGCTCGAGAAAGGCCGTGGCATAGGCCCGGGAGGTGGAGCCGATATCGCCGCGCTTGGCATCCGCAATCACGAGCAGGCCGGCAGCGTGGGCATAGCCGCAGACCTCCTCGGCGGCGCGGACGCCGTCGGCGCCGAGCGCCTCGAAGAAGGCGAACTGGGGCTTTACCGCGACGACGTACGGCGCGACCGCGTCGATGATGCCGCGGCAGAAGCGCAGACAGGCGTCCGCGGCCGCCGCCCGGCCGAGATGGGCATCGCCGCGCAACTCCACCGGAAAGAGCTCCGGCCGCGGGTCGAGCCCGACGACGAGCTGGGTGCCCTTGCGCTCGACGGCCTGTGCCAGGCGATCGCCGAAGCCCTCGCCGACGAGGGCACGGCCGGAGCCAGGATCGTCGGTCATGACAACAGGGTACGGGGTGCCCCGGAAGGCACCCCGCGCTCTGCCTGAAACACGGAGGGCCGCGTCGGCGGCCCTCCGTTCCAGCAGCGCTCCGCCGGGAGCTACTTGCCCTTGACGGCGGCCTTCAGCGAGCTGCCGGCCGAGAACTTGGGAACGTTTGCAGCCGGGATCGTCACCTTCTCGCCAGGGTTGCGCGGGTTCACACCCTGGCGCTCCTTGCGATGCACGGCGGAGAACTTGCCGAAGCCGGTGAAGTTGACGTCGCCGCCGGCCTTCAGCGTCTCGGTCACCACATCGAGGAACGCGTCGACGGCCTTCTGGGCGTCGCGGCGTGTCAGTTGGCTCTTCGTGGCTACCTGATCTACGAACTCCTGCTTGGTCACGTGCGTGCCCTCCTCTGGATTACGACCTTGCGTATCGTGCCGCACAGATCTGACGGCACCCTAACACCTCTCCGCGTTCCGCTCAACCATGCGGTTTACGCCGAGGCCAAACTCGACAGCAACTCACTTGCATGGAACAGCGGCCACAGTCTGACGCCGTGATCGGCCAGCGCATGCGCGCCGCCCTCCTCCCGATCGACGACGCACACGGCTGCCCGCACTTCCAACCCGGCTGCGCGGAGCGCCTCGATCGCAGCGATCGCGGCCCCGCCCGACGTGACGACGTCCTCCACGAGGCAGACGCGCTGGCCTGCCTCGAAGACGCCCTCGAGCCGGTTGCCCGTCCCGTACTCCTTCGCCTCCTTGCGGACGATCAGGAACGGCAGGCGGGAGCTGATCGAGGCAGCGGCCGCGAGAGCCACCGCTCCGAGCTCCGGCCCGGCGAGCAGGGCCGTCTCCGGCTCCTCCCGGGCAACGACCTGGGCGATGCGCGCCCCGAGCGCCTCGAGGATCTCGGGGCGCGTCTCGAAGCGGTACTTGTCGAGGTAGTACTTCGACCGCCTGCCGGAACGCAGCAGGAAGTCGCCCTCGAGATAGGCGTGCTGCTTGAGCAGCAACCCCAGCTCGTCGCGCTTCACGGGCGCACCACCTGCACAATCTCGCGCGCCAGGGCTAGCAACTCGTCGCCACCGGCCCCCACCGCCAGCGAGAGCATCGCGCCGTCGTCGTAGTACAGATCGGCCTGCTCGGCACGCCCGCCCCGTCGCCGCCGGAAGACGGCGGCCCCGCCCAGCGACACGAGCAGCAGGAGCAGCCCGCGCACGAGACGGCGCTTCGGCGCAGCCATCAGGCCTGACCGCCCGCAGCGGGGAGCGCGCTGCGCAGCGCGCTCTTGAGGTCGTAGAAGACGAGCCCGATCGTGGGCTGCGCCCTGGTCACGGCAACGATCACGAGCTCGCCGTCACGAACGACGAAGACGCTGCCCTCGGACGTCGCGACCTCCAGCTGGACGAGCTCGGTGCCGGCGCTGCCAGCGGCCGTCGCCGTCGCGACCAGGCGGCCGGCGAGTCCGCCCAGGGCTGCCGCCCGCGTCTCGTTGGCGAGCGTCGAGGCGACAATAGCCCCCGTGGCCGTGAAAATCGCCGCGACCTCGATCTGGGAGGAGATCTCAGTGAGATCGACGAGTGCCTGCTGAGCGTTCACCGGGCGCGAGGCTACCACCTCCACCTGTCGGCAGATGCCGGGATTCTGCCCGCAGTCGGCCACCGGGAACCGCGAACACACCGAAATCCCACACCGGCGAGACGGATTGACGGGCAGGATGTGAGTGTGAGCGCGGAGGCACACCAGGCAGCTCTCCCGACCACTACGGCGCGACAGCCAGGCGCGGACGGTGCGAGACCGGGCCGAAGTGACGTCTCCCTCGGGAGCCGCCTCGGACTCGGCGGCCAGCGCAACGCTCACGGGCGGCAGCTGACGCCGCCGTCGCTCGCCCGCACCGCCTTCTACCTGCTGAGCACGGGCGCGACCGCGACCCTCATCTCGCTGCTCTACCGGATCGAAGGCCGGGACGACGTCGGCGTCGCCGCCTCGGCGATCGCTGCCTACGGGCTCGCGCTCGTCTGCCTGGTCGGGTACGACCGGCTCCCGCTGCGGAGCTTCCAGCTGCTCTCCCTGGGAGCCGTCGCGCTGGTGTCGAGCGGCCTCGCCTTCGGCGGCCCGGACTCCGGCTTCTACCGGATGTTCTACGTCTGGATCGCGCTCTTCGCGGCGTACCACTTCCGGCCCGCGGCGGCTGCGTTCCAGGCCGTCGGCGTCGGGGTGGGCTACGCCGTCGCACTCGTCTTCAACGACACCGCAGCCGCACCGATGGCCTGGCTGCTGACGATGGCGACGATCCTCGTCACCGGCATCATCACCGGCCTGCTGCACCACCGAGTCCAGGCACAGCTGCAGGCTGCCGAGGCCCAGAACGAGCGGCTCCGCGAGACCGACCGGCTGAAGGACGAGTTCCTGGCGACGGTCTCACACGAGCTACGCACGCCGCTGACGTCGATCCGCGGCTACGTCGAGCTGCTCCTGGAGGGCGACGGCCAGGGGCTCAGCGTGGAGCAGCGCCACTTCCTGGAGGTCGTCGAACGCAACAGCGAGCGCCTGCTGAGCCAGGTGAACGACCTGCTCGTCGTCGCGCAGATCGAGGCCGGGAGGCTGGCTATCGACGCCGATCCTGTGGATCTGACGCGCGTCGTCGAGAGCGCTGTCTGCCGGCACGCGAGCGCTGCCGAGGAGCACGAGCTCGAGCTCACCGCCGAACTGGCCGCACGAGCCGCCACGGTGATCGGCGACGACGCCCGGCTCGGACAGCTCCTGGACGCTCTGATCGGCAACGCCGTCAAGTTCACGCCGCCCGGCGGCAGCGTCAGCGTCCGCCTGAAATCAAGCCCCGCGGGCGTCGAGCTCGAGGTGGTCGACTCCGGTCGCGGCGTCCCGCTGGCCGAGCAGCAGCGGCTCTTCGAGCGCTTCTACCGTGGGCGCGGCGTGACCGCCGACGCCGTCCCGGGCACGGGCATCGGCCTGGCCATCGCGCTGGGCATCGTCGAGGGGCATGGCGGGACGATCGAGTGCATCAGCGTCGAGGGCGTCGGCTCGACATTCCGGGTCGTGCTGCCGGCGGCCGCCCCCGCATGACCATGGCGGCGGGCAGCCCTCGTCCGGTGGCGCTCGTCGTGGACGACGAGCCGGATGTGCAGGAGCTCCTGTCGGTGCTGCTGACCCGGGCCGGCTACGACGTGCTGCGGGCCGGCGACGGCG
>JANXXF010000052.1 GCA_025350775.1 Actinomycetes bacterium | reverse complement strand
GGGTTGGGTTAGCCCCGCCCCGCCGCCGCCCACACGTCTGGCGGCTAGTCCTGCGTAGGCACTGCTGCCGAGGCCGGATCTCGCCGCAGCTCGAGCGGGGCCGTGCGCGCCCCGAGCGTCAGGCATCTGCGAGCGTCGTCGCGCCACGCGGGAACCGCCGCTCCGCCGTGGCGGCCCAGCCGCCGTCGCGCCACAGGTAGGTGCGGACGACCAGGGTGCGCTCGTCGGCGTCGATCGCGTGCAGGCCGCGCGCCTCGCCCTTGCGGTGTGGCCGGGGCCGGCCCAGCCCCGGTGCCGTCAGCAGCACCATCGCCCCGCCCGCGCCCTCCTCTGCCTGAAACTCGCCGCGGCGCGCCGCGGAGACCTGGTGGACATGACCGCTCAGGACAAGCTCGACGCCCGCCGCGGCGAAGCGGTCGACAACGTCGTCGCGCCGGGCGAGCGGCGCCTTGCGCGTCCGCCAGGGCGGGTTCGCCAGCTGGTGGTGGAGGACGGCGATCCGCACTGCGCCCGGAGCGGCGTGCTCGAGCGCGCCTTCCAGGTGCGCGATCCGCCCGGGGGCGAGGCCGCCGGACTGGTGGCGCCACGGCCGCACCGAGTTGAGGCCGACGACCGCCAGCCGCTCCGACGCGAACGACGGCATCGCCGTGCCCCACACCGTCTCGAAGGCCGAGAAGGATTGCGTGAAGCGGGCGGGAACAGTGTGCGGGATGTCGTGGTTGCCGGGAACGGCGAGCACGGGTCGTCCGAGCTCTCGCAGGAAGACGGCCGCGCGCTCCTGCTGATCGCGCTGCCCGCGGTGGGTCAGATCGCCGCTGGCAACGATCAGCTCGGGAGCTTCGCGGTCGATCAACCGGGCAAGGGGCTCCGCGATCTCCGGGCTCTCCTGCTTCCCGACATGAAGGTCGGACACATGGACTACGAGCGAGGTCACTGCGATGGCAGGCTATAGACTGGATCCCATGGCTGACGAGAGCGCAGAGGTGTTCGACGATCTCTACCTCGGCGTGCGCGCCGGCGGCGCCATGCGCAAGCAGCGTCGCGGCGAACCGCTCACGCGCGAGGAAGAGGAAGCGCTGGGGCGCTGGGCGCGGCTCTCGCGGCGGCGCAAGGCACTCGCGATCGTCGCCTTTGCGATCGGCACCTTCGGCCTCGGCTTCCTTGCCGGCGGCCTCGTGTTCGGCCGCTCGCGCCGCCGCCCCGCCGTCTAGCGAGAGCGGCTAGGCCGCAGTCGGCAGCGGGGCGTCGCCCGCCTCGGCGTCCGCGCCGCCACTCGTGGCAGCACCCGGCGTGCCGCCTGGCGTGCCGCCCGGCTTCGGCAGCTGCCCCTCCATCCAGAGGGCGGCGAGACCCGCCCGTGGCAGCCCTAGCTTGCCCTCGTAGAGGAAGTAGCGCGGCTCCCAGCGTGGGAAGAACTTCGCGTTGAAGCGGTAGAGGCTCTCGATCTGGAAGAAGCGGTCGCCTGCCGAGAGAAGTCGGCCCAACATCCGCTCGACTGGGCCTCGCGGGCTGTGCAGCCAGCGGGCGAAGGCCGCGAAGTTCAGCGAGATCTCCTCGACCCCGCGCTCCTTGAGCAGCGCGATCGCGTGGACGACGAGGAACTCGGTGAGGCCGTTCGGCGTTGAGCGGTCGCGGCGCATCAGCGATAGCGACATCGCGGCGCGCCCGTAGGTGGGGACGAGGTGGAGGAACCCGCGTGCGTTGCCGTCCCCGTCACGCGCGACGACGACGACGCTGTCCGGCTGGGCGACAGCGTCCAGGGAGTCCATCGCCATCGCGAACCCGCGCTCCGGCTCGCCCTGCCGCCACTCCGCCGAGATCCGCTCCAGCTCTGCGAGCTCCTCCGTCGTCAATGCGCGCAACTCGTCGATCGTCGTGGTGAAGCCGGCCTTCTCCAGGCGGCTCAGCGACTGGCGTACCTTTCTGATCGCCCGTCCCTCCAGCGAGAAGCCCGCGGTCTCGACGATCGCCTCGTCGCCGAGGTAGACGTCGCGCAGCCCGGCGGAGCGCCACACGGGGAGCAGGGCTTCGCTCGCGCCCAGCACGGCCAGGCGCAGGCCGCGCGACTCCGCGAAGCTCGCTGTCGCCCGCACCGCCTCGGGCACGGCGTCTGCCGCGCCGACCGGATCGCCCGAGACCAGCAGCACGCCGTTCTCGACGCCGTAGCCGACGAACGCCCGGCCGTCGGGCGAGAAGAGGTAGCGCTTGTCGCGACGGAGCTTGAAGCTGGCGAGCGTGTCGGTGCCGTGGCGGCGGACGAGCCGGGCGGCGGCCCGGCGGACCTCCGCGTCGGGCAGGGCTCGGGGCGCCGCTAGCGGCCGGAAGACCGCCCAGACGGCGGCGAGCAGCGCGCCCAGGCTGATCAGCCCGACGCCCAGCGGTACGAACCGCGCCTCGTCGTGGAACGTGATCGGGCCTTGCGTCCAGCTGAGCAGGGCGAGGGTCTCGCGGACGACATTGTGGAGGCTCTCGCGCGCAGGCGAGCGCAGTGTCGCGACCAGCGCTGCCAGGCCGGCCGTGCCGAGGCCGATCAGCGGGACGCGCCAGAAGGCGGCGCGCAGCGAGATCGGCGCGTGCCGCACGACGAACGCGTCCCGGCAGGCCCATAGCGCCCCGGCAACCGCCCAGGAGACGAGGGCCGCCTCCAGGTCGATGCCCTTCAGCAGGTCGAACACGCCGAGCGCGATCAGCAGCGCGACCGCGATCCGCCAGGCGCGCCGCCGCCGCTTGAACAGGTAGACGGCGGTCGTCAGCAGCACGACGCTCGCGGGCAGCGCCAGCGCATGAAACAGCGGCAAGGTCGTGAACGGCCGGATGTCCAGCAACACGTGGCCGCGCCAGCCGAACGTCGGCTTGAGCGCCGAGACGAGGTTGACGAGGCCGGCCAGGCCTACCAGCACGGCTGCTGCGGGCGGCACCCACTCGCCGCGGCGGTGCTCGCGGAGCGCGTGCAGGCGCCGGTGAATGCCGAACTGCCAGGAGGCCGTGTCGCGATGGCTCGGCACCAAATCGTGCCAATCCTTGACGACGAGGTAGGCGCCGATCGCCGCGATCGCCGCGGTCGGCGGCTCCTCGTGCCAGAGCCCGGCCAGCCGACCCACGACCGCGAGTGCGATGACGGCGAAGCCGAGGTGGAACTCGTGGATCCGGCGGCCCAGGAAAAAGACCCGGGGGCCGAGGTCGTGACGCTCGAGGCGCAGCATGCTCGTCAACCCACGGTACCCGCGATCAGGCCGTGGCGCGGGCTGCCGGCCCAGGCTTAACCTTCGCGCAACTGCTCCAGGGAGCGAGCTCGCACGAACCGCTCGGGGCTGCGCGCGATCGCGAAGCAGAGCAGCGCGAGGGGCAGCTCGGCGACCGCCGCCTCGATGGCCGCGGCGATCACCTCGTTGCGGCTGCCGGAGGTGAGGATGTCGAACCAGGCGTCGCAGACGAGCAGGGTGCCGCCGGCAGTGGCGAGCTGGCGGACGCTCGCCGAGCCGCGCCGGGCGGCCACCGCGGTGGCAAGGAGTACAGCGCCGAGCGCGAGGTCGAAGCCCGTCCACGCGATGTCCCAGTGCGCGACGACGGCTCGCGACGGCAGCGCGGCGTTGACCATGATCGACCACGGCAGCAGCGCGATCGCGCAGCCGCCGAGAAACGCAGGCAGCCAGTGGCGCACGGTGCGGGCGAGCGGGCTGGCGGCGATGCCCATGCGGCGACGATAGCTGCGCTGCCTGAACCGCCCCTGGACGACGCTGGCCGCAGTCGAGCTCGTACCGCCCGAATGCAGCGACTGATACAACTATTCTCGAATGCACTGGGTCTGCGGCCGCAGGCGACCAGTCCCGTAGGAAAGGCTACGCCGAAGCAGGTTCGAGACGTACCGGCCAACGCCGCTGCGAACGCTACTGCTGACCGGAGTCCTCGTGATCACGGTCGTCGCCCGGAAGTCACCTCCATGCAGGCAGAGGGAAGGCCGTGATCGACCAAAGACCGTTGGTCGAGAATATCGAGGCCTACGCTCAGGACATCGTGGATACGGTGCGGGAGCCCTTCCCCGCGACGTACCCCGCGTCTCGGGAGCGAACTTCGCCTGGGCTT
This sequence comes from Actinomycetes bacterium, assembly GCA_025350775.1. Taxonomy (GTDB): domain Bacteria; phylum Actinomycetota; class Thermoleophilia; order Gaiellales; family Gaiellaceae; genus CANFDS01. The sequence goes on along the minus strand of JANXXF010000052.1, from coordinate 1,305 downwards.
ACCGGCCCTGCGATGAACTGGCCGGCGATGGCCTGAACATCGTCCCGCTCGGCGCTGGCCAGGTCGGGCTCTTCATCCTGGACGTCAGCGGCCACGGCGTCGCCGCGGCTCTGCTGTCGGTATCGCTCAGCCGTCTACTCTCGCCGCCGTCGGAGCCGTCATCGATCCTTATCCGGGGTGGAGACGCCGCGGATCGGCTCGACGTCGTGTCGCCCGGTGAGGTCGTCGCCTGCCTGAACCGGCTATTTCCATTCGACTCGGCGACGGAGCAGTTCGCGACGATCGTCTACGGAATCCTGACCACTGCGACCGGAGAGTTCCGCTACGTCTCTGCGGGGCACCCCGGCCCGGTGCATCAGCCCTTCGACGCCGATCCGACGATTCTGGAGAGTCAGGGATTCCCGATCGGCGTGGCCGACGACGCCTACGAGGAGCGGTCGGTTATCCTGGGGCCGGGAGACCGCCTGTACCTCTACACCGATGGCGTCTCCGAGGCGACGGACGCCGCCGGCAATGAGTTTGGCGACGCCGGGCTCCTCGAGGCGATCAGTCGCCGGCGGTCCGATCCGCTACAGGAGGGTGTGGACGGCCTCCTGGGAGAGATCGCCCGCTGGCATGGACCCGAGCGGCATCAGGACGACATCTCCATCCTCGCGGTCGAGGTCTCGGTCGCGCCGGGCCGGGGTGAGCCTGACGCCGAGCGCGCCTAGCCAGGCGCTGCACCCGACCGGCCGCCCTGGCGCCGACGAAGCCTGTGCTGCCGCCGCGGCGAGCGGGCATGTCCGAAAATACGACTTGGCGAACGTGTGTTCGGTCGGTAGACTGGCCATCATGATCGACGAACTCGTCGTCCACGGGGCGCGGGAGCATAATCTGAAGGACGTCACGGTGCGCATTCCGCGCAACGCGCTCGTCTGCATCACCGGCCTGTCGGGCTCCGGCAAGTCGTCGCTCGCCTTCGACACGATCTATGCGGAGGGGCAGCGCCGCTACGTCGAGTCGCTCTCCGCGTACGCGCGGCAGTTCCTGCAGATGATGGAGAAGCCCGACGTCGACTCGATCGACGGCCTCTCGCCTGCCATCTCGATCGACCAGAAGACGACCTCGCGCAATCCGCGCTCGACGGTGGCCACGGTCACCGAGATCTACGACTACCTGCGCCTGCTCTACGCGCGCGTCGGCAAGCCCCACTGCCCGATCTGCAGCCGGCCCATCGCCGGGCAGTCGGTCGACCAGATCGTCGACCAGATCCTGCGGCTGCCCGAGGGCGCGCGCTTCACCGTCAACGGCCCCGTCGTGCGCGAC
>JANXXF010000038.1 GCA_025350775.1 Actinomycetes bacterium | reverse complement strand
GGCAGCCGACCCCAGCTCGCGCGCGAACAGCTCGCGCAGCGCCGCCGGCGGCAGGTACGCGTTCGTCGCCGGGTCGAGCAGTGCGGTGTACGGGACGTTGGCGCTCGTCGGGATGTGGCCGGGCCGGCCGGCGTGGATCGGGGCGATGCCGCGGTGCTGCTCGGGGCCGACGGTGTTGACCAGACGGGCGCCCGCGCCCGCTGCCTCGGACGCGCTGACGACGTCCTGCAGGTGCGCGACCAGCTCGGGCCGCGGCCGCGGCGTCAGCGTCGCCGGCGGGAACGCCGTGGCCTCGGTCGTCACCGGCCGCCCCTCGGCCTGCCACTTCGTGAAGCCGCCGTCGAGCACATGCGCCGCGAAGCCGTTGGCGCGCAGCTGCCACCACAGGCGTGAGGCCCACGCTGTCTGCCCCTTGTCGTACAGCACGACCGTCGTCCCGTCGCCGATGCCGAGCGCGCCGGCCGCTGCTGCGAACTCCCCTGCGGACGGCAGCGTGAACCAGTGGTGCTCCTCGTCGTGGTGGTTGAGCCCGGCGAGCAGGTCGGCGAAGGCGGCGCCGGGAATGTGGCCGGCGTCGTACTGCGGGCGCCCGCTGCGATAGCTGACGGCGCTGTCGCCGAGCACGACGCCGACAGTGCAGTCGAACAGCCGCAGCGCGGGGTCGCCTGCGCGCGCAGCGAGCCAGTCGGTCGAGACGAGGATGTCGCTGGAGGCAGGCATGCCGCGATCCTACGCCGGGGACGGCCGCGCGCTCAGAACTGCCGCCGCATTGCGGCCGCGTCGGCGTAGACGCGCACCTCGGCGAAGCGGCCGTCGCGGAAGACGTAGGTGTTGCAGTTCTCGAGGTGCACGCGGCGCCCGTCGACGAGCTCGGCGTCGAACACCAGCTCGGAGAGGCCGCGGTCGCCATCGACGATGACGCGCGTCGTCACCTCGTGCCGGGCGCGGAACAACGGGATCAGGCCCTCGAAGAACGCCCTGATCGCCGGGTGCCCGCGGAGCGGCTCGGCGGCGAGCGGCGGCCAGAACGAGCCGTTCTCGGCGAAGCAGGCGACGACGGCCTCGACATCCCCGGCGCCGACGCTGCGGAAGTACGTCTCGATCAGCTGCAGCTCGGCGCTCATGGGGAGAAGGGGGTCGTGTCGGCGTAGACGCGGATCGAGGCGATGCTGTCGCCCTCCAGGCCGAGCGCCGTGACGACGGCGACCGTCACCGCGCGGCCGGCGGCAGTGCTGCCCTCGACCACGCTCTCGATCCCGCCGGAGGCGGCGTCCGCGACCACGGCGGTCACCGTCTCGCGCCGCTCCGACCAGCCGGCGAGCCCGGCTGCCAGCATCCGCTCGACCGCGTCGCGGCCCTCGGCCGTCCCCTCGGCGAGGGTGCTCCGCATGACGGCGGCGGGCGCGAGCAGGGCGGCGCAGCCGGTGGCGTCACCGGCTGCGTGCAGGCGGGCGAAGCTCTCGACCGCGGCGCGGGCAGCGGCCGGGGCGGCGGCCGTGGCAGAGTCGGCGGTGTCGCCGATGCGGCCGGCGGGGCCAGAGTCGGCGGTATCTCCGGCGGTCACGGCGTGTGGGACGAGATCGGGGGCGGTGTGCCGTTCAGCAACCAGTCGCCGATGAGCCGCGACTTGTAGTCGACAGGGTCGTGCAGCGTCAGCGTGCGGGCGTTGCGCCAGTGGCGGTCAAAGTTGTACTTCTCGACGGTGGCACCGGCGCTGCACACCTCGAACAGCCGCTCGCACACCTCGAGCGAGGCCTCGGTCGAGCGTGCCTTCGCCGCTGCCACGGCCAGGGATGCGGCAACCCGTGTCTCGAGCGTGAGGTTCGCCTGCGCGGCCTCGATGCGCTCGATCGCACGCTCGACGAGCGCGTCCGCCGACTCGACGAGGGCGTGCATCTGGCCGATGCGCCGCAGCACGTACGGGTCGTCGCTCGCGCGCTCGACGCCGGAGTGCGGCCACGGGCGCGCCTTCTCGCGGACGTACGCGATCGCGTCGGCGAGGGCGGCCTTCGCGATGCCGGTGTAGTGGGCGCTCATCATCGCCTGGCCCATCGTCCCGAAGAAGTTGTCGAGCGACGGCCCGAGCGCGGCCGGTGAGATCGCCCGCTCGGCCGGGACGTAGGCGTCGCGGAACTCGATGGTGCCGCTCGCCGTGGTGCGCTGGCCCATGCCCGCCCAGTCGTCCACGACGACGACGCCGGGGGCCGCGGTCTCGATCAGGAAGACGAGCGGCTGCGGCGTCGCCTCGTCGGTGACCGCCAGGCCGTAGAGCGCTTCGCCGCCGAGGCTGCCGGTGCAGTACGCCTTGCTGCCGTTGATCCGCCAGCCACCGTCGCCGGCCGGCGACATGCGCACCTTGTAGTCGAAGATCGTTCGCGTGCCGACCTCGGTGTAGGCGTTCGTCAGCATCAGCTCGCCGGCGACGATGCGCGCGAAGTAGGGCGCGCGGACTGCCGGCGGCGCGATCTTGTTGAGCAGCTCCACCCCGGAGTGGTGGACGATCGTCATCTGCGCGACGCTGGGGTCGCCCTCGGCGAGGATGCCGACGGTGCGGATCAGGTCGCCGGGCGTGCCGCCGAGGCCGCCGTCGGCCCGCGGCACCAGAAGTGCGAGCAGCCCGCTGCGCTTGACGAGGTCGAGCTCGGCGTGGGGGAAGCGTCGTTCGAGGTCGCGGGCGGCGGCGTCAGTGGCGAGCGCTGTCGCGAGCTCGCGCGCCACGGCGAGCGAATCGAGGGTGGTGGTCGCCATCGCGGGAGCGAGCCTATGCGACGGCCGCGGCGCACGTCATGGCGAGTCGACGACGAGCGGTAACGCCGGGTCGGCTGCCCACTGGCGTAGCGAGCCGTCGTAGACGGCGACGTCGTCAACCCCGGCCAGCGCGAGCGCCAGGGCCGCGCTCGACGCTGCGATTGCGCCGCCACAGTAGGTGATCACGCGCGCGCCCGGAATGGCGCCCTGGGCGGCGAACAGCTCGCGCAGCGTCGCGGGTGGCAGGTACGCGTTGGTGGCCGGATCGAGCACCGCGTCGTAGGGCACGTTGACGCTCGTCGGGATGTGGCCGGGCCGCCCGGCATGCTGAGGGCTCGTGCCGCGGTGCTGCTCGCGGCCGACGGCGTTGATCAGGCAGGCGCCGCCGTCGCGGGTTGCCTCGAAGACGTCGGCGGTGGTCGCCAGCAGCTCCGGCCTCAGTCGTGGCGGCAGCGTCGCCGGCGCGTGGGTGGCTGCCGCCTGCGAGACGGGCCTGCCCTCGGCCTGCCACTTGGCGAAGCCGCCGTCCAGCACGAGCGCGTCGAAGCCGTGCAGCCGCAGCTGCCACCAGAGGCGTGCCGCCCACATCGTCTGCCCTTGGTCGTAGAGCACGACGGTCAGGCCGTCGCCGATGCCGAGCGCCCCGGCGGCGCGCGTGAAGTCGACGGGCGAGGGCAGCATGAACCAGTTGTCCTGCTCGTCGTGGTGGTTGAGGCCGCTGGTCAGGTCGGCGAAGGCGGCGCCCGGGATGTGGCCGGCGGCGTAAAGCGGGCTGCCGCTGGGGAAGCGGATCGAGTCGGGCGTCGGCGCGATGCGGACGGTGCAGTCGAAGACGCGGACGGACGGGTCGCCGAGCCGGGCGGTGAGCCAGTCGGTCGAGACGAGGAGGCCGGTAGGAGCGGTCATGCGGGGGATGCTACGCCGCTCCGCCGGCTCCGCGCCGCGGGCCTGCCAACGCTGTCCGAACGGGCCTCGCCCGGCGTACACACGTTCGATAGGCTTCCCGGCGTGCCCGACCTGCGCACCACGACCGAGTACGCGCCGACCGGCGACCAGCCGACCGCGATCGCCGACCTCACGGCCGGGCTCAACCGCGGCGAGCGCTTCCAGACGCTGCTCGGCGCGACCGGCACCGGCAAGACCGCGACGATGGCGTGGACGATCGAACAGGTCAACCGGCCGGCCCTGATCATCGCCCACAACAAGACGCTGGCGGCGCAGCTCTGCAACGAGTTTCGCGAGTTCTTCCCGCATAACGCGGTCGAGTACTTCGTCTCGTACTACGACTACTACCAGCCCGAGGCGTACGTCCCGCAGGCCGATCTCTACATCGAGAAGGACTCGTCGCGCAACGAGGACATCGACCGCCTCCGCCACGCCGCCACCTCGTCGCTCTTGACCCGCCGCGACGTGATCATCGTCGCCTCGGTCAGCTGCATCTACGGGCTCGGATCGCCCGACGAGTACGCGGAGCGGGTGATCTTCCTGAACGTGGGGGAGGAGCACAACCGCGACGCCCTGCTGCGCAAGCTCGTCGACATCCAGTACGTCCGCAACGACACGGTGCTCGGCCGGGGTCGTTTCCGCGTGCGCGGCGACGTCATCGAGCTACAGCCCGCCTACACCGAGACCGCGTACCGCATCAGCCTCTTCGGCGACGAGATCGAGCAGATCACCCACTTCGATCCGCTCACCGGCGAGGTCTTCGCGCGGGTCGACGACCTCACCGTCTTCCCGGCCACGCAGTACGTCGTCTCCAAGCCGACCGTCGACCTGGCCGTCGAGACGATCCACCAGGAGCTGCAGGAGCGCGTCCGCTTCTTCGAAGAGAGCGGCCAGATGCTCGAGGCGCACCGCATCCGCCAGCGCACCGAGTACGACCTCGAGATGCTGAAGGAGCTCGGCTACTGCAACGGCATCGAGAACTACTCGCGCCACATGGAGGGCCGGCCGCCCGGCTCGGCGCCGTACACGCTGCTCGACTACTTCCCGTCCGACTTCGTCTGCTTCATCGACGAGAGCCACCAGACGGTGCCGCAGATCGGGGGCATGTACGAGGGCGACCGCTCGCGCAAGCAGACGCTCGCCGACTACGGCTTCCGGCTGCCGTCCGCACTCGACAACCGGCCGCTGCGCTTCGACGAGTTCCTCGCCAAGATGAACCAGATCGTCTTCGTCTCGGCGACGCCGGGCGCCTACGAGCTGCGCCACTCGACGGCGATCACCGAGCAGCTGATCCGGCCCACCGGCATCGTCGACCCCGAGATCGAGCTGCGTCCCTCGCGCAACCAGATCGACGACCTGCTGGGCGAGATCCGCGCCCGCGAGGCCGTCGGCGAGCGCGTGCTCGTCACGACGTTGACGAAGAAGATGGCCGAGGACCTCAGCGACTACCTGCTCGAGGCGGGCGTCAAGGCGCGCTACCTCCACTCCGAGATCGACACGCTGCAGCGCATCCAGATCATCCGCTCGCTCCGCCTGGGCGAGTACGACGTGCTGGTCGGCGTGAACCTGCTGCGCGAGGGGCTCGACCTGCCGGAGGTGTCGCTCGTGGCCGTGCTCGACGCCGACAAGGAGGGCTTCCTGCGCGGCAAGACGGCGCTGATCCAGACGATCGGCCGCGCGGCGCGCAACATCAACGGCAAGGTGCTGCTGTACGGCGACAAGCGCACCGCCGCGATCGACGCGGCGCTCGAGGAGACCGACCGCCGCCGCGAAAAGCAGATCGCCTACAACGAAGAGCACGGCATCGTGCCGCAGGCGATCATCAAGGGCGTTAGCGACATCGCCGAGCTGCTCCAGCTCGACTCGCCGACGGTGCCCGGCCGGCGGCGCCAGTCGAAGCGGGTCGAGGGGATGACCCAGAACGAGCTGCACACGATGATCGTCACGCTCGAGGAGGAGATGCGCAGCGCCGCCGAGGAGCTGCGCTTCGAGTACGCCGCGAAGCTGCGCGACGAGATCAAGGAGCTGCGGCGCGACATCCTCGCGACGGCGTGACGGTGCCGCCCACGGCGCCTCCTGCGCCGCCGCGCTCCACGCCGCAGTCCGCG
>JANXXF010000032.1 GCA_025350775.1 Actinomycetes bacterium | reverse complement strand
CTGCAGGCCGAGCCGGCAGCCGCGCGAGCCCAGCATCGGGTTCGCCTCGTGCAGCGAGCGGATCCGCTCGCGCATCGCGTCGGAGGTGGCCTCCTCGGCCGCCGGCAGGAACTCGTGCAGCGGCGGGTCGAGCAGGCGGATCGTCACCGGGAAGCCGGCCATCGCCTCGAAGATCCCCTCGAAGTCGGACTGCTGCATCGGCAGCAGGCGGTCGAGCGCGCGGCGACGATCCTCCTCGCTGACGGCGAGGATCATCTCCTGTACGACCGGCAGCCGCTCCTGCTGCATGAACATGTGCTCGGTGCGGCAGAGGCCGATGCCCTCGGCGCCGAACTCGCGCGCCTTGGCGGCGTCCTCGGGCGTGTCCGCGTTGGCGCGCACGCGCAGGCGGCGCAGCTCGTCGGCCCAGTCGAGGATCGTCTCGAAGTCCCGGTTGATGCTGGCCGGCACCAGATCGACGTGGCCGATGATCACGATGCCGCTGCCGCCGTCAATCGTGATCACGTCGCCCTCGCGCAGCGTGTGCTCGCCGATCTGCACCGTGCCGGCGTCGAGGTCGAGCGCGAGGCCGACGCAGGCTGCCACGCACGGCTTGCCCATGCCACGCGCCACGACGGCCGCGTGCGAGGTCATGCCGCCGTGGGCGGTGAGGACGCCACGGGCCTGGATCAGGCCGTGGATGTCGTCGGGCGTGGTCTCCCAGCGCACGAGGATGACGTCCTCGCCGGCCTTGCCCTGCTCCTGCGCAGCGTCGGCGGTGAAGACGATCTTGCCGCGAGCGGCGCCCGGCGAGGCGTTGAGGCCGGTCGTGGCGACCTCGTAGGTGGCCGAGGGGTCGAGCGTGGGATGCAGCAGCTGGTCGAGCTGGCCCGGGTCGATGCGGGTGACGGCCTGCTCCTTGCCAATCAGGCTCTCGCCCACCATGTCGACCGCGCACTTGAGGGCGGCGGCGGCGGTGCGCTTGGCCGTGCGCGTCTGCAGCAGGTAGAGCTTGCCGTCCTCGACGGTGAACTCGATGTCCTGCATGTCGCGGTAGTGCTGCTCGAGCCGCTCCATCGTGTCGAGAAGCTGTGTGTAGGCCGTCGGCAGCTGGCTCTCCATGCGCTCGAGCGGCTCCGGCGTGCGGATGCCCGAGACGACGTCCTCGCCCTGCGCGTTGGCGAGGAACTCGCCGTAGAGGCCGCGCTCGCCGGTCGAGGGGTTGCGCGTGAAGCAGACGCCGGTGCCGGAGCCCTCGCCCTTGTTGCCGAACACCATCTGCACGACGTTGACGGCGGTGCCGATCGAGTCTGGGATCTCGTGGACGCGGCGGTAGACCTGCGCGCGCGGCGTGTCCCAGGAGTCGAAGACGGCGTTGATCGCCCGGCGCAGCTGCTCGCGCGCGTCGGTGGCGAACGGGCGGCCGACCTCCTCGGCGTAGATCGCCTTGAAGGCAGCGACCAGCTGCTGCAGGTCGTCGGCGGTGAGGTCGACGTCGAGCGCGGCGCCGCGCTTGCGCTTGAGGTTCGCCAGCGCGTCCTCGAAGCGGTGCGACTGCACACCCTCGACGACCTCGCCGTACATCTGGATCAGCCGCCGGTAGGAGTCGTACGCGAAGCGCGCGTTGCCCGTGCGCGTGGCCAGGCCCGCGGCAGCCTCGTCGTTGAGCCCGAGGTTGAGGATCGTGTCCATCATCCCCGGCATCGAGACGGCAGCGCCCGAGCGCACCGACACCAGCAGCGGGTCGGACGCGTCGCCGAAGCGCTTGCCGGAGCCGCGCTCGAGGTTGCGGACGTGCTCGTCGATCTCGGCGTCGAGGCCCTCGGGAAGCTGCTTGCCGCCGGCGAAGTACGCGCGGCTCGCGTCGGTGGTGATGGTGAACCCGGCCGGCACGGGGACGCCGAGCATCGTCATCTCGGCCAGGCCGATGCCCTTCCCGCCGAGCAGGGCGCGGCCGCCGTCGCAGGGCTCCTCGAAGTCGTAGACGTACTTGGTCGCTGGCACGGGGGGACTCTAACGCTCGCGGCCGCCGGGTGCCGCGCCTATCGCTGCGCCGGCACGCGACGCTTGCGCGAGCGGCGGTCGGCGATGCCCGCGGCGAGGCGCAGCAGCACCCAGCCCACCGAGAACACACCGTAGAAGACGAAGAGCGCGAGCGCGATCGCGGCCCACCACAGCAGCCAGCGGGCAGGGCCGATCCGCGCCGGCGGCTTCGGCACGGGCAGTACGAAGCCGGGAGGCGGCGCCGGCCTGCTCACGCTCGCTGTTCCGCACGGCGTCGCTCGACGAGCCGCAGGATCCGTTGCGCGGTCTCCTCGATCGACGCGTCCGTGACGTCGAGGACGGGACAGCCCAGGCGCCGGTGGATGCCGGCCGCGTAGTCGAGCTCCTCGAAGATCTCGGCCAGGTCGGCGTAGGTGCGGCGGGTGGCGCCGATGTGACGGGCGCGTACCTCACGGATCTCGCCGAGCCGCTGGGGGTCGATCGTGAGCCCGACGATCTTCATCGGGTCGACCTTGAACAGCTCGGCCGGCGGCTCGACGACGCGGACGAGCGGCACGTTGGCCGTTTTGTAGCCCATGTAGCCGAGGTACATCGAGAGCGGCGTCTTCGAGGTGCGCGACACGCCGACGAGGACGATGTCGGCCTCGGGCAGGCCGCCGCCGAGCCCGTCGTCGAACTTGACGGCGAACTCGATCGCGGCCATCCGCTTGAAGTAGGCGGAGTCGAGCGGTGCGCGGGCACCCGGCTGCATCTGCGCCGCCTTGCCCGAGACGCGGGCAACCGCGTCGATCGGGTGGCCGAGCAGGTCACAGTACGCGAGCTTCGCGCGGCGGCAGAGGACCCGCATCGGCTCGCGCAGCTCAGGCTTGACGAGCGTGTAGACGACGATCGCCGGCCGGCCCTTGGCGCGGCTGACCGCGAGCTGGAGGTCGTCGACCGTCTCGACCCGTGGATGGCGGATCTCCTCGAAGGGCAGCTCGGGGAACTGGGCCTCGACGGCGAGCACGACGCGCTGGGCGGTGTCGCCGCTGGCGTCCGAGATGATGTGGAGTTCGACGGGGTTCACGTGTCGGGCCATTGTGGCGATACGGGCGGTTGGCCGTGGCCGTCGGCGGCAGCCATGGCTTCCCGGATGGCGCTGTGGCGCGACCCGCTACAGGGGAAGCTGCGAGAAGTCGCCGAGCACGCCGACCGCGTCGCGCACCGCCAGCAGCAGCCGCAGTCGCGCCTCGCGCAGCGCGGGATCGTCGGCCATCACGAGGACGTCGACGAAGAAGCGCTCCAGCGAGGGGCCGAGCGTCGCGGCGGCGGCCAGGGCGGCGGCGAACTCCCCGGCAGCCACGGCTGCGACGATCCGCGGCGCTGCCAGCTCCAGCGCGGCGGCAACCTCCCGCTCGGCCGGCTCGACGAGCAGCGCCACAGCGTAGGGGCCGGGCTCGGCCTTGCCGGCGGCGATGCGGTCGCAGCGCGTGTAGGCAGTGTGCGGCGGCTCCAGCTGCTCGGGCGTGAGGGCGGCGAGCGCCCGGGCGAGGCCCGCGACCGCGCCGAGGTCGCCGACGGCCGACCGGCGCGCGGCGCGCACCGTCTCGACCGGGATGCCGAGCATGCCCTCGAGCCGCTCCTCGTCGAAGTCGCGCACGTCGTCGCCGAGCAGGGCGCGCGGCACGAGCACGCCGCCCTCCGTCGCCAGGCGGCACAGCCCGATCGCGGCGCGCCGCAACCCGTACGGGTCGCGCGAGCCGGTCGGCCGGTGGCCGAGGCCGAAGGAGACCCGCAGCGTGTCGATCTTGTCGGCGGCGGCGAGTAGGCGCCCGGCCGGGGTGGTAGGCAGGGGCCCACCGGCGCTGTCGGGCAGGTACTGCTCGTCGATCGCGGCGCACACGGCCTCGTTCCGCCCGGCGAGGCGCGCGTACACGGAGCCGATATGCCCCTCGAGCTCGGTGAACTCGCGCACGAGCTCGGCAGCCTGATCGGCCTTGGCGAGGCGGGCGGCCTCCAGCGCGTCGGCGTCGCCGGCCAGCTCGCGCACCAGCTCGACGAGCCGCTCGGCCTTGTCGACGAATGAGCCGGCGCCCGCAAAGAACGTGATGTTCTTCGTCCGCTCCCGCAGCCCCTCGATCCCCGCCGCCACGTCGCGATCGAAGGTGAAGGTCGCGTCGGCCAGGCGGCCCTCCAGCACGCGCTCGTTGCCGACGCGCACGATGTCGGGGTCGCCGCCGTTGGCGACGAACGCGAAGCGGTTGGCACCCAGCGGGAAGTAGCGCTGGTGCGCCTGCATCGCCGTCTCGATCACCCGCGGCGGCAGCGCCAGGAACCGCTCGTCGAACGAGCCTACGACGACGGTCGGGCTCTCGACCAGGTGGATCACCTCTTCGAGCTTGCCGAGGCCGTCGCTCCACTCGCCCACCCGGTCGAGCTGCTCGACGATCAGCCGCCGCCGCTCGTCCTGGTCGGGCTCGACGGCGGCGTTGCGCAGATAGCCGAGGTAGGCGCCGGTGTCGGAGATCTCGAGCTGGTGATGTGTGAAGCGATGCCCGTAGGTGAGCGCACCCGAGCGGACGCCGTCCACCTCGAACTCGATCGTCTCGGAGTCGAGCTTGGCGAGCAGCCAGCGCAGCGGCCGCGAGAAGCGCAGGCCGCCTGCGCGCCAGGTCATCGACTTGCCGAAAGCAAGGCCGCGCACGATCTCGGCGAGCAACTCGGGCAGCACCTCGCCCATCGGCTTGCCCGCGACGTCGACGCCGAGGAAGCCGTCGCGCTCGACCAGCTCGGCGGGCAGCTTGCCGTGCTTGCGGGCGAAGCCCTCGATCGCCTTTTCGTTCATCGTGGCAGGCGGGCCCTTGACCCAGGAGTCGGCGGTGCGCTCGGGCAGGCTCTCGACGATCAGCGCGAGCCGGCGCGGGCCGACGTAGACCCTGGTCGCGGCGACGCCGACGTGCTTGCGGCAGAGCTCGGGGAGCTGGGCGAGCGCCTCGCGGCACGCCGACGCGGGCAGCTCCTCGACGCCGATCTCGAGCAGCAGGTCAGGCATCGGGCGGCTCCAGGCCGAGCTCCAGGCCGGGCTCCAGTTCGAGCGACTCGCGCTCCAGCTCGACGTAGAGCTTGCAGACCTCGCGGGCGAGGTTGCGCACGCGGCCGATGTAGGCGGCGCGCTCGGTGACCGAGATCGCCCCGCGCGCGTCGAGCAAGTTGAACGAGTGCGAGCACTTCAGCACCTGGTCGTACGCGGGCAGCGGCAGCCGGCGCTCGACGAGGTGCGCGCACTCCAGCTCGTGCTCCTCGAAGCGGCGCATCAGCGTCGCCACCGGCGCCTCCTCGAAGTTGTACGCCGACCACTGACGCTCGTTCTCCTTGTAGACGTCGCCCCAGGTCACGCCCGGAGCCCACTCGATCTCGAAAGCCGTCCGCTTGCCCTGGAGGAACATCGCCAGGCGCTCGAGGCCGTACGTCAGCTCGGCCGGGATGAGGTCGAGATCGAGGCCGCCGAACTGCTGGAAGTACGTGAACTGCGTCGCCTCCATGCCGTCGATCCAGACCTCCCAGCCGAGGCCCCAGGCGCCCAGCGTCGGGCCCTCCCAGTCGTCCTCGACAAGGCGGACGTCGTGCCGGGCGAGGTCGATGCCGATCGCCTCGAGCGAGCCGAAGTAGAGGTCGACGACGTCGTCGGGGGCGGGCTTGAGGATCACCTGGTACTGGAAGTAGTGCTGGAAACGGAAGGGGTTCTCGCCGTAGCGGCCGTCGGAGGGGCGGATCGACGGCTCGACGTAGGCGGCGCGCCAGGGCCGGGGGCCGAGGCAGCGCAACGCCGTCGCCGGATTGAACGTGCCCGCGCCGACCTCGGTGTGGTACGGCTGCATGATCACGCAGCCGCGCTCCGCCCAGTACTCCTGAAGGCGGGCGATCATCTGCTGGAAGTTGAGCGTGGCGGCCACGGACGGCGAATCGTAGTCGGGCGGCGGCGGCGCGGGTCAGGCCAGGGCGCGCCGGTCAGGACGGATCGCGGAGATCGGGCCGCGCTGGCCGCTCCATCAGCTTCTCGTCGGGCGGATCGAAGCCGAACTTCGCGTACAGCTCGTGCGCGTCGGCGGTGTTCAGTAGCCAGCGCACGTGGGCATAGGGGCCTCGCTCGACGGTCTCCCGCACGAGCTCGACGCCGAGGCCGCGCCCGCGGTGATCGGGCAGCACGAAGACGTCGGCGAGGTACGCCACCAGGTACCCGTCGGTGACGGTGCGGCTGAACCCGGCAAGCGCGCCGTCGGGTGCATAGAGCCCGACCACGCGTTGCGCCCCGGCGACGAGCGCCTCCATCGTCTCGCGCGGGCGGCCCTTCGCCCAGTAGCTCTCGTGGTGCAGATAGGCGAAGACGGCCTCGACGTCGACGCGTGCCGGGTCGTCGTCGAGCTCGTAGCCGTCGGCGAGCCGGACGAGGCGCCGCGGGCCGGAGCCGGTCATGCCGAGGCGACGGTGCGCAGGCGGAAGCCACCGTTGAACTCGTACGACGCGGTGATCACGGCGAGGCAGTCGCGGCTGCCGCGTGCGGTCAGGCCTACGCCGCCCGCCTCAGCGAGCGGCCGCCGCAAGAGCCCTTCCATGCCCGCCAGCCCGTCGGGCGAGAGCGTTATTGCACCCTCGGCATGCCGCTGACAGACGGCGCCACCGGCGCGCGTCGAGAAGCTGTGCAGCGGCCCCGCAGCGCCGCACTCGGCGCAACTGCCGAGGTGAGGCAGGTACCCGGCGACCCACAGCAGCTTGAGCTGCAGCGAGAGCACCAGGGGCTCGAGCGCGGGCCTGGCGCCGGCGATCCGCGTGCCGTCGGCGTCGACCGGCCGGGGCAGGTCGTCGAGCAGGTCGAGGAAGCGCGTCAGCGCCTGGAACGCCTTCGGGTGCGGATCCTCCTCCTCGGGAAAGAGGCGCAGCATCGCCTCGGCCGCCACCAGCCCGACGTCGAGCCGGTAGCCGTCCTCCCGGGAGCGGTGGTGCGAGTGCAGCAGCTCGACGCCGGTCACCGTGTGGAGGTCGCCGCGGCCGCGATGCAGCTCGAGATCGACGTGCGACAGCGGCTCCAGCCGCGCGCCGAACTTCGACTTCGTCTTGCGAACGCCCTTTGCCACGGCGCCCAGCCGCCCGTGCTCGAGCGACGCGACATGCAGGATGCGATCGGCCTCGCCGAGACGGAGCGAGCGGAGGACGACGGCCTCGGTGCGGAAGCTGCGCGTGGCCATGCCCGGAGTGTACGAGGGGCGGCCGCGGGTGCCGGAGGCTGGCTGCCGTCGCCACGCGGGAATACAGCCCCGGTTGCGGCGTTTGAACAGATATGCAGATCACGATGTATACGACCGACTGGTGCCCCTACTGCATCCGCGCGAAGGCGTTCCTCCAGCAGAAGGGCCTCGAGTTCGAGGAGATCAAGCTGGCCGACGACCCGAACTTCCGCGAGAAGATCCAGGCTCTCACGGGCGGCTGGACGGTGCCCCAGATCGTGATCGGCGAGACGCCGATCGGCGGCTTCCAG
>JANXXF010000018.1 GCA_025350775.1 Actinomycetes bacterium | reverse complement strand
TCGGCGGTGATGTTCGTCGCCGACAGGAGCGACAGACCGCCGGCGATCGCGCCGACCGAGCCTGCGATCACGAACGCGAGCAACTCGTAACGCCGTACCGACATGCCCGTGTACTCGGCACGCCGCGGGTTGTCGCGGATCGCCCTGAAGGCGTCGCCCAGCGGAGACTTGGTAATGACATACACGACGCCCGTGGTGAAGACCGTGCACCCGAAGATGAACCAGTAGATGTTGTTGGGGTTGACTGTCCCGTTCAGCGCACCGGGCACAAAGACTCCGAAGATGCCGTTGGTTCCGCCAGTCAGGGACTGCCAGCCGTGCCAGACCGCCCAGAAGAGCTGGGCGAAGCCGAGAGTTAGCAGCGAGAAGTAGATCGCCTTGCCGCGCAGGACGACGAGGCCGACCAGGAATGCGCAGAGCGCCCCGGCGACGGGCGTGAGCGCCAGCAGATAGAGCGGGTTGATGCCGTGGTCGCGAAACGGGATGGCGATCATGTAGCCGCCGACGCCCCAGAACATGGCGTGCCCGAACGTGATCAGTCCCGTCGTGCCGACCAGGATGTTGAGCGAGATGCAGAGCAGCCCGAACGCCATTCCGTCCTGCAGTCGAAGCGTCCAGGCGCTGTCGTTGAAGAGCGGGACGACCGCGATGAGCGCCGCTGCGATCAGCGCCAGCGGGGCAAAGCCCTTCTGTGCGACGGCGAACTGCTCCTGTGCGGGGCCGAGGCGGCCGACGCGTTCGCGCAGGTCGGTGACCCGCCCGACCGTCCGTTCCGAGAGCCCCGAGAGGGAGGCGATACTCACGCCGTGGCTCCGCGCAGGCCCTGCGGTCGGAATGCGAGCACTGCGACCAGCACCAGATAGACGATCGCGATGCTGGCAGGCGGCACCCAGATAGTGCCGAGCGCCTCGAAGACGCCCACGAGCATCGCCGCGATGAACGCCCCGCTGATCGAGCCGAGGCCGCCGATGACGACGACGATGAACGCCTTGATGATGATGTCACCGGAGTTCGGGTCGAATGCCCCTTCGTAGGAGCCGATCGAGCCGGCAAACCCGGCCAGCATCGCCGCGATCACGAAGACGCCGGTGAACAGCCAGCGGACGTTGACGCCGGAGAGCGCGAGCAGTTCCGGGTCGGAGACGGCGGCGCGGATCATGCGGCCGAGGTCAGTCTTGTAGAGCAGCGCCCACAGACCGACGGCGACTGCGAGTGCGACGCCGATCGACGCCAGCTTGAAATAGGTGACGTACTGCACCCCGAAGTGCACCTGACCATGCAGGAAGGCTGGCGAGCCCTTCGTCGTCGTGCCGCCGCCGCCGACCTCGAGGTTCATGAAGCCGGCGATGATCAGCGAAAACGCGAACGCCACGATCAGCTGGGCGAGCAGTGGCCGCTTGTAGATCGGCCGGAAGAAGACCACTTCCAGCACGAGTCCGCAGAGCCCGACGAGCACCGTCGCGATCAGCATCGAGATCCAGAAGTTCCAGTTCGACCAGCCAATCAGGTTCTGGAACTTGTACGTGAAGTAGATGCCAAGCAGGAACAGCCCGCCGTGCGCGAAGTTGATCACGCGCAAGGCGCCGAAGATCAATGACAACCCTGACGCGACCAGGAAGAGCACCGAGCCCGAGCCGAGCCCACCGATGATCTGGGCGATGTAGGTGTTGAAGTCCGCCCCGAGCATCATGCGCTGGCCTTTCCGGTTTCGGTGCTCTTCCCGATCACTGTCAGTTACTCCGCTCGCCTAGTTCCGGGGCTTCTTGATCGAGTAGTACAGATCGATCGCAGCCTGGGTCACGGTCTTGTTCTTCGTGAGGATAACGGCCTCTTTCGCACCGAGGACGTCGTCCATGCACGTCACGACGAACGACTTCGGGTCCATCGTCGCCTTGAATCCAGCCGGGCCGGCAGGATTCCAGATCTGCTTGCCGATGGTCACGCAGTTGTCGGCCATGTGGTTGACCGGGTTCACGTAGGTCGGGCCGTTGTGGTAGACGCCGTCGAAGGTGAAGTCACCCTTCTCGACCGCCGCCTGCCACGCCTTGCCGTCGACGCCGCCGGTCTTCTCGATCAGCGCCTTCGCGAACTGCAGCGCATTCATCATCTGATAGGCGAACTCGGAGACGAGCTTCTCCTT
>JANXXF010000418.1 GCA_025350775.1 Actinomycetes bacterium | reverse complement strand
CGACGGCACGGCGGCGCGGCTTTCCGCCGCGAGCCACGACGGCTGCTGCGAGCCGGCCCCATTCGCGCGCCACAGCAGCGTCGACCGGCAGCGGATCGAACGTGGCCTCGAAGATCCCCAGCCGCTGTGACCTCCGCCCTCGCTCGTCGTCGGAGCTGGCGACCAGCACGCCGAAATGCAACTCGGCGAGCGATGCGGCGCTGATCGCGCCTTCCAGCTCGCCGGGACTGTTGGCCCCGATCAGGACCGAGGTGTCGAGCAGGACACGCGCCTACGCGAACGGATCGACGAGCACGCCGGGGAACCGTGCCCGGTCGTCGTCGAGCGTCCTCGGTGCCGGCGTCTCCCAGACGCGCTGTAGACCCGGGCCGCTAACCCACTGCCGCGGGCGCGCCGGCCCGAGTCGCGCGACCGGCCGACCGGCGACCGTCACGGTGAACTCCTCACCGGCCTCGGCGCGCCGCAGCACCTCACCGACGTTGTTGCGGAGCTCCTTCTGCGGGATCGTCGCCATGACGACGTGGTAGCAGTTCTACTACCAGACCGCTGCGACAGACGGGCCTGGCACGATGGTTGGTGATGGCAGCCCGGCGACCCCCACTCATCCTGCTGCCACCCAGCGAGACCAAGCGTGCGCCCGCGCGCGGCAAGCCGATCGACCTGTCGGCCCTCTCGTTCCCCACCCTGACCGCGTTGCGTGAGGCGCTCCTCGACGACGAGTTGCGCGCCGCGCCCGCGATCCCCGCGGGCCGCCTCTACACGGGCGTGCTCTACGCCGCCCTCGACATCGCCACGCTGCCACCCGGCGCGGCGCGCAACCTCGTCATCAGCTCCGCCCAGTTCGGAGCGCTGCGCACAGCCGACCGCATCCCCGCCTACAAGCGCGACATGGCTGCCGCCCACTGGCGGGCCGGCCTGCGCGCACCGCTCGACGAGGCCACCGCCGGGCGCGTGATCCTCGACTGCCGCTCGGCCACCTACAGCGCCGCGTGGCGCCCATCGCCGGAGACCGCTGCCCGCACCGTGCACCTGGCCGTGGTCGAGGAGCACGACGGCGTCCGGCGCGTGGTGTCACACATGGCCAAGAAGACGCGCGGCGAGGTCGTCCGGCACCTGCTGCTGTCGGCGGCGCGCCCGCGCACGCCCGCCGAGCTGGCCGCCGCCGTGGCCGAGCGCTTTAGCTGCGAGCTCATGCCCCCGCCGCGCGCCGGGGCGCCGTTCGAGCTGACGGTCGTCCAGCGGCGCCCGGGCTGACGGGCCGTACAGTTCCCAGCATGGCACCTTCGGCAACAGCCTCCATCAGCGCGGGCGACGCGCTCGGGATCACGCTCTGGACGGGGGACGGCGGTGCGTTCGCCGCGAGCGGCCTGCCAGGGTTCGCATCCGCGGAGCTCGCCATCGGCGGGCCAGCGGGCCCCGGCGACGCGAGGCTCGACCTGCTACCGCTCGTCGAGTCGCCGCTCCTCCACGCCGGCCCGATCACCGTCCGCGGCGTGCTGGGCGTGCAGCTCTTCGACCTCACCGTGCCCGGTGACGTGTTCACCGCGTTCGAGGAACGGATCATCGACCGCTACACCGCCTTCCGCAGCGCGCTGGGCTGGAGCTACGCCGGTCTTTACGACGTCCGCGCCGAACGGTTAGGGCTGCCGGCTGCGCGGGCCGTCGTCTACATCGTGGACGCTGCCAGCGGCGACGCAGCGCTGGAGTCGGCAGCGGCAGCCGGTGCCGTCCCGGCCGACATCCGCGCGTTCGGCGAGGAGTGCTCGACGTACAAGACCGACCCGGGAACCTGGCTCTGGCTAGGCCCCGGCCCCGCCTCGTGACGATGGCGAGCGGCAGTCACGCAGACGCGACCGGCGCCGCGCCCGACACCGGCACCACGCCCGACGCCGACGCCGCGCCCGACGCCGGCACCACGCCCGACGCCGGCGCCGTCGCCGACGCTACGGCCGTCGCCGCCCGGCTGAAGGCGGCCACCGCGGCGCTCGAGGCGGTCGCCCAGGACCGCACGCTGCTCGAGGGCCTGACGGTGGACGAGCGCACCCGCCTGCTCACCGCGGCCGGCGATCTCTACAACCCGGACATCGCCCAGCGGCGCCGCGCCGACAAGGAGCTGCGTCGGCGGCGGAAGGTCGCGCGGCAGCAGGCCGACGTGGCCGCCGCCAACGAGACCGGCATCCGCGTCCTGCGCGAGAAGCCCGTCTACACCACCCCCAACGCGCTCGCGCCCGGCGACTTCGAGCAGACCGACGTCGAGGGCGACCCCGAGTTCCGCGAGCTCGTCGAGCACCAGCACTGCTACGTGTGCAAGCAGCCGTACCACGAGCTGCACCCGTTCTACGACCAGCTCTGCCGCGACTGCGGCGACTTCAACTACGCCAAGCGCAGCGAGACCGCCGACCTCTCCGGGCGTGTTGCGCTGCTCACCGGCGGCCGCGTCAAGATCGGTTATCAGGCCGGCATCAAGCTGCTGCGGGCGGGAGCGCAGCTGATCGTCACCACCCGCTTCCCGCGCGACTCCGCCGCCCGCTACGCCGCCGAGCCCGACTTCGCCGACTGGGAGCACCGGCTGGAGATCTTCGGGCTCGACCTGCGCCACACACCGAGCGTCGAGGCATTCTGCGACCACCTCAACGCCACCCGCGACCGGCTCGACTTCATCGTCAACAACGCGTGCCAGACCGTGCGTCGGCCACCCGACTTCTACCGGCACATGCTCGACCTGGAGACGGCGGCCGAGGGCGCGATGCCCGCGCAGATGCGCCGCCTGCTGGGCGCGTACGAGGGGGTGCGGCGCTACGACATGCTGCCCAGCGGGGGCGCCGCGCTCGCGAGCGCGGGTGTGGCGCTGATGGACGGCGACCGGTCGCACATGGTCGGCGTCGTCCGCTCGGCGGAGCTCTCGCAGGTGCCGCTCGTCGAGGAGGATCACCTCGACCAGCGCGACCTCTTCCCCGAGGGGAGGCTCGACCAGGACCTGCAGCAGGTCGATCTGCGCGACCGCAACTCGTGGCGGCTGCTGCTGGCCGAGGTGTCAAGCGTGGAGCTGCTCGAGACGCAGCTCGTCAACGCGGTGGCGCCGTTCATCCTCAACGCGCGGCTCAAGCCGCTCATGCTGCGCACCCCGGAGCGCGACAAGCACGTCGTCAACGTGTCGGCGGTGGAGGGGCAGTTCTACCGCAAGTTCAAGACCACCCGGCACCCGCACACCAACATGGCGAAGGCCGCGCTGAACATGATGACGCGCACCTCCGCGACCGACTCCTTCACCGACGGCATCCACATGAACAGCGTCGACACCGGCTGGGTGAGCGACGAGGACACCGTCCACATCGCGCAGCGGAAGGCCGTCGAGCACGGGTTCAGCCCGCCGCTCGACATCGTCGACGGGGCAGCCCGCATCGTCGACCCGATCATCGCCGGCGCCAACAGCGGCAGCCACGTCTGGGGCAAGTTCCTGAAGGACTACCGGCCGACCGACTGGTGAGCGGAGCGCAACCACCCGGCATGACCGAGCCCGAGCCGGCAGCGCCTGCCAACGCCCATCCGGCCGCCACCGTGGTGGTCGTGCGCGGGGCGGGCGCCGGCGGCGGCACGGCGAGTGCGGGCGCCGGCCGCGGCGCGCCCTCCGAGGTGATGCTCCAGCGCCGCAGCGCCACGCTCAAGTTCTTCCCCGGCGCCCACGTCTTCCCGGGCGGGCGCGTCGACGCCGCCGATCGCTTCGCCGACG
>JANXXF010000391.1 GCA_025350775.1 Actinomycetes bacterium | reverse complement strand
GCGCGACGGTGGGCATGCGTCGCAGGCTATCGACGCGGGCGCCCGTCAGCCGTGGCCGCTCCGGCCAGCTTGCGCGGCGGCCGCTGCCCGGGGCACACTTGAGACATGCTTCGCCGCCGCACGACGCAGCCCACAGCGATCGAGCTCCCGATCGATCGCGAAGACACGGTCGAGATCATGGCCGGGCTCATGCGCATCGACGGGAAGATCGAAGACGTCCTACGACTGCTCCGCGAGGAGGACGACGATGGCGAAGAGACGTATTGATCCCGAGGAGTGGCGCCGAATGACGGAGGAGAGCGCGGCCTGGCGTCAGCGTGTCATGGAGCGCATCGCGTATCACGAGCGGAAGCTCGCCGAGGAGAAGTCAGCCCAGGCCGAGTGGGAAGCCCGCCGTGCCCGCCGCGCCGAGCGCATCCACCGGATCCTGACGCTCGGCCTCGGCCGGGCGGCGTAGCACCGCTCCGAGCCAACGGCACCCGGCGCCCGGCGCCCGCCCCGCCCCCAGGAGCGGCGCCTACGCCGCCGCGAACACGAGCGAGACGCCGTTCCGCTCCTGCGTGACGTTCCGCTCTCGGGCACGCCGCGAGACCAGACGCGGCACCCGCGTCGCCGGACCGATCGAGATCAGAAACTCGATGCCGGTTGCACGTGAGATATTCACCAGCGTCTCGAGCTGCGGATTCGTCTCCCCGGACTCCAGTCGCACCACGAACGGCTGCTTGACACCGAGGAGCTCCGCGAACGCACGCTGGGAGAGGTTGTGAGCAGAGCGGTACCGGATGACCTGCTCGGAGACGGCGCGCGCAAGGGCCGTTCGCTCCCACTCCTCCCGAAACCCGGGATCCCGCTCGAACTCCGCTGCGAGGACTTCCTCGAACGTCTTGGTGCCAGGATAGGAGATCGTCACTCGAATTCCTCCTCGTGTTTCAGACTATCCATGATAACGCCATCGTTATCGAACATCAATCTCCATGCCTCGAGTACCGCGCCCGGGCGGCGACGAGGGCACGAGCAAAGTCAGCCGTGTCGGGCTTCACCGCTACTGCGAGGATCACGAAGCCGCGGTCGCCACGTCGAAAGATCAACCGCACGGGAGACGATCGCTGCCGGGGCCGAAGCTCCATCAGTCCAGGCTCGCTCTTCAACGACTTCACGTGCGGCGGGCCGAGGGCATTGCCAACATTGCGAAGCTTACGAATCGCGACGATGACTGCCTTGCGCTCGCCTCGACCCGTGAGCAACTCGAGATCCTCGAGGGCATCCGCATCCCACGTAACCACGACCTCCGGCTCCACTCCAGGACGCTAACGCCGCCCGCGTCACACCGGGGTCACAGCTCTGCGTCAGCTGTGCGACGACCTACGCTACCCGCGGTGGCGTGCCCCTACCCGCGGCGGCGCGACCACTCGTAGAGCGCGATCGTGCCCGCCATCGCCACGTTCAGCGAGTCGGCAGCGCCCTGGAGCGGGATCTCGGCGAGCAGGTCGCAGCCGCGCCGCACGTGATCGGGCAGCCCGGCGCGCTCGGCGCCCAGCACAAGCAGGTCGCCGTCGGCCAGCTCGACCTCGGCCAGCGGCCGCCCCGCCCGCGCCACCAGGCCGATCCGTCGCCCCGGCGCCTCCTCGAAGCCGCAGCGCGGCACCCGGAAGCAGGCGCCACTCGAGCCACGCAGCGACTTCGGGCCCGTCGCGTCGGCGCAGCCCTCCGACAGCGCCACGAACGCCGGCCCCAGCGCGTCGGCGGCGCGGAACAGCGTGCCGATGTTGCCGGGGTCGCCGACGTGCCACAGCGCGATGCCCACCGCGGGCGCCTTCGCCGTCCCCGCCGCCACCGCGTCCAGGTCGAGCCGGGGCATGTCCTCGTCGCGGAAGATGGCGATCACGCGCGGCGGATGCGCCAGCGTCGAGACCTCGCCGAGCAGGCCCGGCACGCACAGGTCGACGTGGCGCAGCCGCGACTCCAGCACCGGCCGCTCGGCGTCGACGAGGGCCTGCACGGGCTGGATCCCCGCGGCCAGCGCCGCCTCGACGATGTCCTCGCCTTCGGCCACGAACAAGCCGAGCCGCGCCCGCTGGGCGCGGCTCTCGAGCCTGCGGATGAGCTTCAGGTGCTGGTTCGCCGCCGACGTGATCACGACGGCGCTCCGGCGGCCCTGGCGCTTCGAATCAGCTGCTGAGCGCGGCCTTCGCGCGCTCGGCAACCTTGGTGAACGCGGCCGGGTCCTTTACCGCGAGGTCGGCGAGCACCTTGCGGTCGAGCTCGATCTCGGCCCTGTGCAGGCCGTTGATCAGCTGGTTGTAGGAGAGGCCGTTGTCGCGGGCCGCCGCATTGATGCGGACGATCCAGAGGCGACGGAACTGGCGCTTGCGCACCTTCCGGTCGCGATAGGCGTAGACGAGCGAGTGCTCGACCTGCTCCTTCGCGTAGCGGTAGTTGGTGCTCTTGAGGCCCCAGTAGCCCTTCGCCTGCTCAAGAACTTTGCGGCGCTTCTTGCGCGCGGCAACACCACGCTTGACGCGAGGCACTCTCTACCTCCTTCCCAGCATGCGCAGGATCGCCGGGCGGTTCGTGTCGTCGACCGGCTGATCGTGACCAAAGGCCCGCTTACGCTTCGGGCTCTTCGCCGCCCCCAGGTTGTGGCTCTGGTAGGCCTGCCGCCGCGACAACTTGCCCGTCGCCGAGAGCTTGAACCTCTTCTTCGCTGAACTGTGTGTCTTCTGTTTCGGCATCTTCTCTATGTGCTCCGGCGTATTTGTTGGGACCCAGCAACATGACCATGTTGCGACCGTCCAGGATGGGTGCCGACTCGACAACCCCGATGTCCTTGACATCCTCGGCGAGGCGGATGAGCAGATCGCGGCCCCGTTCCGGATGGGAGGTCTCCCGCCCGCGGAACATGATCGTGACCTTGACCTTCGCGCGCTGATCCAGGAACCGGCGCACGTGGCCGCGCTTCGTCTCGTAGTCGTGAACTCCGATCTTCGGTCTGAGCTTGATCTCCTTGACGAGGATCTGGGACTGATGCTTGCGCGCGAGCTTCGCTTTCTGCTCGAGCTCGTACCGGTACTTGCCGAAATCCATGACCTTGGCAACGGGCGGATCGGCCGCAGCCGCCACCTCAACCAGGTCGAGATTCTTGGAGAACGCGTACTCGAGGGCGTCGCGTACGGCAACGATGCCCTTCTGCTCGCCGTTCTCGTCGATCAGGCGGACGGCCGGCACACGGATCGCATCGTTGATGCGCGTGGCGGGCTGTGGCCTGTTCGGCTCGACAAAGCGACGGGGCCTCAAAGGGCTATCACCTAGGTACGACGTCCTTTCCCGAATACGACAAGACCGCTGCAAGCAGCGGCCCGGTTCCTCGTTGTCCGACTTGTCGGTTGACCCCCGATAGGCCTGTCGCCCCGGAGGTGAGGAAGCTCGCGCCCCTGCTTGGCAGAGTCATAGAGTAGCCAACTCTGACACAAGCGCGTCAAGAGACAAAGTGCGCACCCCTTCGCGGCCGCGCGAGCGCACCGGCAACGCGTCCTCGGAGTCGCGGTCGCCGTAGACGATCACGTGCGGCACGCGCAGCATTTCGGCGTCGCGGATGCGCCGGCCGATGGTCTCGTCGCGCTGGTCGACGCCCACCCGGACGCCCGCTGCGGCAAGGCGGTCGTGCAGCGCCGCGGCAATCCCACGGTGCCCCTCCCCCACCGGCACGAGCCGCACCTGCTCGGGCGCGAGCCACACGGGCAGCTCGCCGCCGGTGTGCTCGAGCAGGATGCCAATGAAGCGCTCGAACGAGCCGATCAGCGCGCGATGGATGACCACCGGCGTGTGCTCGACGTTGTCGGCGCCCTGGTAGGTGAGGCCGAAGCGCTGCGGCAGCTGGAAGTCGAGCTGCACCGTGCCGATCTGCCAGCCGCGGCCCAGCGAGTCGCGCATGTGCAGGTCGATCTTGGGGCCGTAGAAGGCGCCATCGCCGGCGTTCACCTGGTACTCGAGCCCCTTGCGGGCGAGCGCCTGCGCGAGCGCGGCCTCGGCGCGGTCCCACTCCTCGTCGGTGCCGAGCTTGTTCTCGGGCCGCGTCGACAGCTCGACCTTGATGTCGAGGCCCAGCCGGTCGTAGATCGCATAGCCGAAGTCGAGGCAGCCGAGCACCTCGTCCTCGACCTGCTCGGGCGTCACGAACAGGTGCGCGTCGTCCTGGGCGAACATGCGCACGCGCAGCAGGCCGTGCAGCGCGCCCGAGAGCTCGTTGCGGTGGAGGTTCCCGGCCTCGGCCATGCGGATCGGCAGGTCGCGGTAGCTCCACGCGCCGTCCGAGTAGAGGGCGCAGTGGCCAGGGCAGTTCATCGGCTTGAGGCCGTACTCGCGCTCCTCGGCCTGGAAGGTGAACATGTGCTCGCGGTACTTCTCCCAGTGCCCCGAGGTGACCCACAGCTCCTTGTCGTAGATCTGCGGGGTGCGCACCTCGACGTAGCCGCGCGCGGCGTTCTCGCTGCGGCGCAAATCCTCCAGCACGTTCCAGACGACCATGCCGCGCGGATGCCAGAACGGGCTGCCGGGGCTGAGCTCGCTGAAGTGGAAGAGGTCGAGCTGGCGGCCGAGCCGGCGATGGTCGTTCTTGCGGGCCTCCTCCAGCCGGGCGAGGTGCGTGTCGAGATCGGCCTGCGTGAAGAAGGCGGTGCCGTAGATGCGCGTGAGCTGCGCCTTGGTCGAGTCGCCGCGCCAGTAGGCGCCCGCGAGGCTCGTCAGCTTGACCGCCTTGATCGGCTTCGCGTCCTGCAGGTGCGGGCCGCGACAGAGGTCGGTGAACGCGCCCTGTGTGTACAGCGAGATGCCGCCCTCCGCCGTGTCGACGAGCTCGACCTTGTACGGCTCGCCCTCGGCGGCGAAGCGGGCCTTCGCCTCGTCGCGCGTGATCTCGTCGCGGCTCCAGGTGCGGCCCTCGGCGATCAGCTGCTGCAGCTCCTGCTCGATCGGCTCGAGGTCGGCGTCGGTGATGGCGGCCGGGAAGTCGAAGTCGTAGTAGAAGCCGTTCTCGATGGGCGGGCCGATCGCGACCTTGACACCCGGGTGGAGGCGGCGGACGGCCTCGGCCAGCAGGTGCGCCGTCGAGTGGCGCAGCACGTAAAGCGCGTCCGGGTCTTCCCGGTCGCGCGTCGTCAGGAACCTGATGCGCGCGCCGTCGGGGAGCGGCAGGCGCAGGTCGGCCGGCTCGTCGTTGACCTTGACGAGCACCGCCTGCTCGGCCAGCTTCGGGCCGATCGCACGCGCGGCGTCCAGCCCCGACGCGCCGTCCGCGAGCTCGAGCTCCTTGCCGTCGGGAAGAATCACCTTCATCGGACAGAGAAGGATACGGGTGGCTCGCAGCTCACGCCCGCTTGCCCCGCCAGAAGCGCAGCCGCGTGATGCGGCCCTCTTCGTCGAAGGCGAAGACGTTGCACGTCCGCTCCTCGTAGACGGCGCCCGAGTCGCGCTCGTCGCGGTACTCCTGGACGGTCGCGACGGAGCCGGCTTCCCCGTCCACCGCGATCCAGACGATCGGGTGCACCATGCCCCGCGAGCCGTCGACGACGCCGTGAAAGAAGGCGCGCAGCTCGTCGTGGCCGCGCGGGTTGCGGCCGTCGGTGACGCACTCGAGTGTGGCGCCGGGGGCGAAGAGGGCGACGGTGGCCTCGACGTCGAGCGCGTCGAGCGCGGCGAAGTAGGCGTCGACGGCGGTGCGCAGGGCGGCGGCGCGTGGGACGGCGGCGCGCGGGGTGGCGGCGCCTGCGCCCGGCGTCCCGGGTGGGCCGGGCGCGCTCATCCCTTCGCGAAGTCCCACGCGGTGACGTGCTCCGGCGTCAGCACGCACATGGCGTAGCGGTAACCGGGGGAGCGCGGCAGGGCGGCGTCGGGGCCGCGGTAGCGCCTGATCAGCCGCTCGCGCGCAGGGTCGACCAGCGCGGGGTCGTCGACGACGGTGACGGCGCAGCGAAACGAAGCGGCGCGGGCACCGTCGCCGCCGCGGGGCCGCGCGTCCTCGTCCACGAGCAGGGTCGCGCGCGGGCGGCGGCGGAGGTTGGCGAGGTGGAGCCGCCGGCTCTCGAGCAAGACGAGCAGGCGGCCATCGCTCTCGGCGAGGTACCAGACCGGGGTCAGGTGGACGTCGCCGTCGTCGCGCACGGTGGCGAGCCTGGCCTCACGCGGCTCCGCCAGGAAGGCGGCGACCTCGGCCGCGGTCATGGCGTTCTGCGCGGTGGCGGTGCCCTTCGACGAGACGGCGCCTCCGGTCACCCGGCATCCGCCTCCGCGTCACCGTTGCCCGGGGCCGTCGCCCGGCCGCGGCGCAGCGCCGCCGAGATCGCCTCGACGGTGATGGCGCCCGCGATCTCGCCGCCAGGCCGCACGACGAGAGCGCTCGCCGCCCCACCCTCGATCAGCAGCGCGAGCGCGTCGCGGGCCGACTGCTCGCTGCCGAGGCGCGGCAGGGCGGCCGGCGTCCCGGCGGCAGCCGCGCTGTTCCCCGCACCCGGCCCCGGATCCGCCAGCGGCAGGTCGCCCAGCCGCAGCAGCGCGAGCGCCTTCAGCGCGCGGTCGGCGCCGACGAGCTGCGCGACGAAGTCGTCGGCGGGCCGCGCCAGCAGCTCGGCGGGCGCCGCGACCTGTACTAGCCGTCCCTCCCGCAGCACCGCGATACGCGTGCCCATCTGGATCGCCTCGTCGATGTCGTGCGTCACGAAGAGAACGGTCTTCGGCAGCTCGCGGTGGAGGCGCAGGAAGTCCTGGCGCAGGCGCTCGCGCACGATCGGGTCGACCGCCGAGAACGGCTCGTCCATCAGCATCAGCCGCGGGTCGGCCGCGAGCGCGCGTGCCAGGCCGACGCGCTGCTGCTGGCCCCCGGAAAGCTGCGCGGGGTAGCGACGGCCGTACTCGGCCGGGTCGAGGCCAACGAGGGCGAGCAGCTCGCGCGCCCGTGCCCGTGCCTCCCCGCGCTCGCGCCCGGCCAGGCGGGGCGTCATCGCCGCGTTCTCCTCCACCGTCATGTGCGGCATCAGTCCGACGCTCTGGATGACGTAGCCGATCCGCCGGCGCAGCTCCGGCGCAGGCACGCCGCGGACGCTCTCGCCGTCCAGCAGCACGTCGCCGGCAGTCGGCTCGACGAGCCGGTTCACCAGCTTCAGCGCGGTCGTCTTGCCGCAGCCCGACTCGCCGACGAGCACGCAGATCTCGCCCGCGGGAACCGTGAGCGTGAGGCGGTCGACGGCAGGCACGGGCACGCCCGGATAGCTCTTCGTCGCCTCGACGAAGTCCAGGCGCGCCGTGCCGCCGCCGCCCATGATGGTGCTAGGCGAGACCCTTCTCCTTGAGGAACGCAGCCGCCACGTCCGCCGGGTCTTCCTTGTCGATGTCCACCCGCTTGTTGAGCGCAGTCATCGTCGCATCGTCGAGCAGCGCGTTGACCTTCGCGATCGTCTGGCCGACCTTCGGATCCTGCGTCTTCAGCCAGCCCTTGCGGATGATCGGGGTTGCGTGGTCGAACGGCCAGAT
Organism: Actinomycetes bacterium; assembly: GCA_025350775.1. Taxonomy (GTDB): domain Bacteria; phylum Actinomycetota; class Thermoleophilia; order Gaiellales; family Gaiellaceae; genus CANFDS01. The sequence goes on along the minus strand of JANXXF010000391.1, from coordinate 1,870 downwards.
CGCCTTGTCGTCCTTCAGCACGAGGAGCTTCAGATCGGCGATCTGCGGGTCGGTGCCGAACGCGTAGACGCAGTCGCCGGCACCCTGCTTGAGCGCAACGTAGCGCAGGCCGACGTCGTACGTCTTCGTCTTACCGAACGAGATGCCGTAGTGCTGCTTCAGCCACGGCACGCCGTTGGGCGCGGTGAGCTGCTCAGCGATGGTTGCATAGCGGGTCTTCCCGGCAACCTTCGCCAGGTCGGAGAGCGTCTTCAGGTTGTACTTCTTTGCGAATGCGGCAGTGCAGGCGATCGCGTTGCCGTCATTGAACTTCGCCGACGGCAGCAGCTCGAGGCCGCGCTTGCCGTAGCACGCCTGATCCTTCGCGAACAGCTTCGCGAACGTGAGGCCCGGTGTGTAGGGGAGCTTGCAGACGTACAGGAACATCGTGCCGGTGTACTCGGGATAGAGGTCGATGTCGCCCTTGCGCAGCGCGGCATCGGTGATCGTGGTCGAGCCGAGGTTGAGCTTCTTCTTGACCTTGAAGCCAGCAGCCTGGAGCGCCTGGGCGTAGAGCTCGCCCACCACGAACTGCTCGGTGAAGTCCTTCGAGCCGATCGTGATCGTGCCGCCGGCGGCGGGAGCGGCCGGGGCGGCAGCGGCGGTGCCGGCAGCCACGGCAGCCACGGCAGCGACAGCCACGGTGACGAGGAGCGCCACGAGGCGCGGTAGGCGGCGGAGCAGCGTGCGAGACATGTGTCCCCCTGTGTCGGTGATGTCGTGCATGGTCAAACGAAACGGAGGCCGCGGGGAGTCCCGAAGCGGCTCACCAGCCGGAACAGCCCCTCGACGAGCAGCGCGAGCACCGCGATCGGCAGCACCCCGGCCAGGATGATCTCGTTGCGGATCGTCGCGATGCCGTTGAAGACGATCTCACCGAGACCGCCGCCCCCGATCAGCGCGGCCAGCGTCGCCGTCGAGACGATCTGTACCGCCGCCGTGCTGACGCCCGCCACCACCAGCGGCAGCGCGAGCGGCAGCTGCACCAGACGCAGCACCTGAGGCCCGCTCATGCCCATCCCGCGGGCGGCCTCGAGCGCGGCGCGATCGACGTTGCGTACGCCGGCATATGTGTTGACGAGGATCGGCGGCGTGCCCACGGCGACGAGTGCTATCACCGACGGCGTGAAGCCAACGCCCACGAGCGGCAGCGCCAGCGCGAGGATCGCCAGGCTGGGCACGATCCGCCCGAGGTTCGCGAGCTGTACCACGGCGAAGCCGAGCACCGAGCCAACCCGCGCTGCGAGCACGCCGAGTGCCGCCCCCAGGGCCGCCGCGAGGGCCAGGCTGACGAAGGTGAGCTCGACGTGCGTCTCGAGCGCGCTGCCCATCCGCCCGCGGTTGTCGCCCCACCAGTTAAACGTGTTGACGAGGGTGTGCACGGCTAGGCCGCTCTCCCCGCCCGTAACCACGGCTGGCTGAGCCGCTCGGCCAGCAGGAGCCCGAGGTCGAGCGCCACCGCCAGCGCCGTCGTACACACCGCGCCGACGACGATCAGCGTCGGGAAGTCCCGGCGCACCCCGTCCACGATGATCTGCCCTAGCCCGCCGCCACCGACCAGGCCGCCGACGGTGGCGATGCCGATCGCCGTCACGGTCGTCACGCGGATGCCGGCGACGATGGCGGGGATCGCGAGCGGCAGCTCGATGCGCAACACGCTCGTCGGGCTGGCTGCCGCGCCCGCGCCCGTGCGCGAGGCGGCCGAGGGGATGGGCCTGACGCCGCGCCAGGTGCTGCTGCGCATCGAGCTGCCGCTCGCGATCCCCGCCATCGTCGCCGGCATCCGCGTGACGACCGTGACGGCGATCGGCATCGCCACCGTCGGCGGCCT
>JANXXF010000341.1 GCA_025350775.1 Actinomycetes bacterium | reverse complement strand
CCCGGAGAGTTCGGGGTCGTGCAGAGCTGGTCGGGCTATCAGCTCGCCGACAACATTCCCGCCATCTTCGGGCGCGATCCGCAGCGGCTCGCCCACAATAGCCCAGCGCTGACCCTTCCCCGGGTGGCCGCTGCGCTACGGAGGACACACACGTTCATCTGGTTCTACTCGAGCACCCGGGATCCGATGCTGAAGCAAAATCAGCTCTTCGCCAGGGAGCTCGCCCGGCTGCAGATCGCAAACACGTTCTTTGTCGTCCCGGGCGGACATACCTGGCACGCGTGGCGTGACAACGCCGAGGCCGCGATCCTTGCAGCGGCGAAGCGGTTGGCCCATGCGTAGCGTCTGGCGCACGTTGTCGTTCGTCGCAGTCGCCGGCAGCGCCGTCCTCCTGTCGGCAGCTGCAATCGGGCTGCTCTACCTGATCGGCCCGCGCACCATCCCGGGCCCGCTCGTGTCGGACGCCTTACCGCTCGACGAGCTCCCGCGCCTCTCAGGCGTGTCGCTGCTCACCTTCCTCGCCGTCTGGGCGGCGGCCGGCGCGCTCCTCGGCGGACTGACGCGCCTCGCCCGCCTCGAGCGCGTCGCGAGCGGGATCCTCGCGTCGGTCGGCGTCGGCCTGCTGGCGTTCAGCACCGTCGCCTTCTCGATCTTCGTCGTCCGCCAGATCCCTTCCGGCAAGGCGCTGCACGCCGCCGGGCACTCGCCGGCCGTCTATCTTCCCGCCGCCATCGTCGGCCTCGAAGTGGCGCTGCTCGCCGTGCCTCGGGGCAGGCCTCACCGGCGTGCGCCGCTCGTGCTCGCCGCGCTCGTTGCGGTCTCCGGCTTGCTGGACGTGTTTTCGGCGATCACACCGGCGATCGACACCCGCCTGCTCTGGATCGAGAATGCGACACCGAACGTCGTTCCGAGGCTGGCGAGCGCTCTCGTCGTCGCGTCCGGCCTGGCCCTGGTCGTACTCGCCGACGGTCTCCGCCGGCGCCGACGCGGCGCGTGGCGTCTCACGCTTGCGCTGGTGATCGTGTCCGGCGCCCTGCACATCCTCAAGGGCCTCGACTACGAGGAGGCGATCGCCTGCACACTGCTGGCGGTCGCACTCGTGGCCTACCGTGGCAATTTCGCCGGCCGCTCGGATCCCGCCCGCCATCAGCGCCTGCTGCTCCACGCTTTGTTCCTCGTGGCTGCGATTTTCGCCTACGGCGCCGTCGCGATCTGGATCAACCGGCTGGCCATCGACCGGCCGTACTCCGTCGGCTTCGCCGTCCAGGAGACCGCCGAGGCGGCGATCGGGCTGCACCTGGGCGGCTCGGTGAGGATCACGGACAGCTTCGGCTCGTGGTTCCCGCTGTCGGTGTTCGTGCTCGGCGCAGTCGGCATGCTGGCGCTCCTGCGGAGCTGGCTGGCGCCGTGGCGCTACCGGCACGGGCAGGCGGCGCACGAGCGGGAGCGCGCCCAGCAGCTCGTCGCAGCCTGGGGCGTCGACACGCTGGCGCCGTTCGCGTTGCGCGCCGACAAGTCGTACTTCTTTGCCGAGGACGAGCGGGCGTTCCTCGCGTACAAGGTCGTAGCGGGGGTCGCGATCGTCTCGGGCGACCCGATCGGCCCGCAGGATGCCATACCCGAGCTGCTGGGGCGATTCCTCGTGTTCGCGCATCTGCGCGGCTGGCGACTCGCGATCCTCGGCGCGGGTGAGCGCTTCCTCGATAGCTACCGCGAGCTGGGCCTCAACGTGCTCTATCACGGCGACGAGGCCGTCGTCGAAACCACGACCTTCTCCCTCGAAGGCCGCGCCATCCGCAAGGTGCGCCAGTCGGTCTCCCGCCTCGAGCGGGAGGGCTACCGGATCGAGATCCTGAGCGCAGGCGCGATCGACGAGGAGACCCGGGCCGAGCTCGCGCACATCTTCGACGTCTGGCGTGGCGACGCTCCAGTGAAAGGCTTCACGATGGAGCTGGACACCCTCTTCCGACTCGACGGAGACGATGCGGTCTTCGCGATCGGCTTCGGGCCCGAAGGCAACCCGCACGGATTCCTCCACTTCGCCGTGGCGCATGCGGGCAACGCGCTCTCGCTGTCGTCGATGCCGCGCCTGCGCGACACCCCGAACGGGTTCAACGAGTGGCTCGTCGTCTCGACATTCGGATGGGCGAGGGAGCGCGGCATCGGGCGCGTCTCGCTGAACTTCGCCCCCTTCGCTGCAGTGCTCTCACCCGACGCACAGACCGGGCTCTCCCGGCAGCAGCGGCTGCAGAAGCGCGTGCTGATCCAGATGAAGGGGCACTTCCAGCTCGACAACCTGCTCGCCTTCAACGAGAAGTTCTTGCCTCACTGGGATCGTCGCTATGTGATTCACGAGGGCGTCGCGGATCTCCCGCGCGTCGGCATCGCCGGACTTGCGGCCGAGGGCTATCTGGTGCTGCCCGGCGGTACACGCTGAGAGCTCGGAGGCCGTTCTCGAGTCAGATCCGCTCGCAAGCGCAAACTCGGCTCAACGGTGGCGCAATATCGCCGGGCTACTCTCGACAGCGTGCTGCAATTCGTCGCCAGCGGGCTCGCCGCCCTCGCGCTCGTGCCCGGATTCGCGCCCGTGGCGCGGGGCCCGGCCGGGGGCGAGATCTACCGTGGGGTCTATCCGAGCGCAGCGGCTCCGCAGCCACTGCGTGCGGGGTACCTCTATCTGCCGCCCGGGTACACGACGACGAAGCGCTATCCCGTCATCTACCTCCTGCATGGGCTGCCGGGGAGCCCTTCGGAATACATCTTCAGCCTCGAGCTGGCGAAGCAGGCGGACGGGCTGATCGCGTCGCATGCGGTTCGACCGTTCATCGCGGTGATCCCGGCGGCCGGCGTGGATCACTGGAACGGCGAGTGGGCAGGGCCGTGGGAGGACTACCTCGTCGGCGCCGTGATCCCCTGGGCCGAGCGCCACCTGGCCGTCGACAGCTCACAGGCCAGCACCACGATCGCCGGCCTCTCGGCCGGTGGCTACGGCGCGGTGAACATCGCGTTCCACCATCCGACGCTGTTCGGGCGAATCGAATCGTGGGGCGGCTACTTCACGCCGATCCCGGACGGGCCGCTCGCCGATGCCGGATCCGCGACGCTCGTGCTGAACGATCCTGTCCTTGTGTTGCCTTCGATCGCGGCGCAGTTGCGGGCGGCGGGGGTCAGGCTGCTCCTTTCGAGCGGCCCGGCGCACGGAAAGTACGCAAAGCCGCAGCAGACCATCGACTTTGCACGCGCGCTCTGGCAGCTCAAGGTGCGCGCGAAGCTTGACCTGGCGACGAGCAAATCGGGCATGTGGCGTGATCAGTTCAACGCCGGGCTGCGCTGGGCATTCGCGATCAGGCCGAGTGGACAGCCACGGCCGCCGACACGTTAGGGATTCAGGCACGGTCGACTCCTCTCGGCCCAGCGCGAGCATGACCAGGAAGGCCCGGAATCGCCGCCGCTGGATTGCGGCGGCCGCTGTCGCCGCTTTGGCGGTCGTCGCAGTCGTCGTGACCGTCGCCGCAGTCTCCCCGGGGGCCGCGCCACCGGCCGCCCGACCGGCCACCCGCCCGTTAGCGCACCCACGCCGGGCAGCCAGGCGCACGCCGCTCGTCCTCCCGAGCCCGCTGTCGCGGCGCGTCGTCCACATCCCGATCCTGATGTACCACCGGATCGGGCCGCTGGCGGTCTCGCTGCCGGCGATCACGCGCGCGTTGACGGTGCCGCCACGGACATTCGCGGCGGAGATGCGCTGGCTCGCCGGGCACGGCTACCAGGCAATCACGCAGAAACAGCTTTTCGGCGCGCTCGAGCACGGCGTCCCGCTACCACGTCGACCGGTGATGATCACCTTCGACGACGGCTACCGCGACGTCCTCTGGAACGCGGCGCCCGTCCTCGCCCGGCTGCACTTCCCCGCGACTGCATACGTCGTCACCGGGCGAGTCTCCGGCCGCGACCCGAGCTTTTTCACCTGGCCGCAGCTGCGTACGCTCGAGCGGCTCGGCGTCGAGGTCGGCTCGCACACCGTCCACCATGTCGAGCTGCCCCGCCTCTCCGACTCCGCCGCGCTCGCCGAGCTGACCGCGTCGCGGCGGGCACTCGAGGCCCACCTCGGCCACCCGGTGCAGTGGTTCGCGTACCCGGCAGGCCGTGAGGACCTGCGTATCGTCAGGCTCCTCGTCCGCGCAGGTTACGTCCTCGCGGTCACGACGCAGCCGGGCTCGCTGCAGTCTGCAGCGGCGCCGTTCCTGCTCCACCGGTATGAGGTGCTGGACACGACCGGAGTGCGAGGAGTCGCCGCGTTCGTCGGCGGCTGAGCCGGTACCGTCCGCGAGCGGCTACCGAACATCGGCCGATCCGTACGCGTTCACGGGTCGGCGGGGCACCTGCGCGCGTCCACGGCTACCGCGACCAGGCCGCGCGGGTCGCCCGCCGCAGCGACAGCGCGAGCAGCGCGACGACCGCGACCGGGGCCAGCCACCAGGCGGGAACCCCCCAGTGCGCGAGCAGCGCCACGCCACCGAGCGCGGCAACCACGCCGGCGCCAACCCGCCAGTCGTCGCCGACGACGAAGTCCCACCAGAAGCGGCCGAAACCGATGAGGAGCCTCACGGCTCGCTGCCCGCGTCGGCGGCGAGCGGGGCTGCCAGGCCCAGCCGCCCGTGCTCCCGCCGCAGGACGCGCACCGCGATCAGCGACGTGCCGAGCACGAAGGCGAGGATCGCCGGCAGGGCGGCGTCGCCGCCGGGCCAGTGCGCCCCTGCGCCCTCGCTGCCCCAGAAGATGCCGAACGACGTGAGCATCACGCCCACGCCGAACTTCAGCGTGTTCTCGGGCACCCGGCTGAGTGGCGCCCGCAGGAGCACCCCGGCGACCGCGACGACGAGGAGCGCGCTGCCGGCCGCGGCCGCTGCGATCGGGACGCCGCCGCGGTGGCCGCCGAAGGTCACGACGATGAACGCGACCTCGAGCCCTTCCAGGAACACGCCCTTGAACGACAGCGTGAACGAGTACCAGTCGAGGCCGGCCCGCTCCTCGTGGCCGGCGGAGCGCGCCTCGGCGAGCTCACGCGCGAAGATCGCCTCCTCGTCGTGCAACGCCTTGAAGCCGCTTGCGCGGAGGATCGCCTTGCGCAGCCACTGGAGCCCGAACACCAGCAGCAGCCCCCCCACCACGAGGCGGAGCGAGTCGAGCGGCACCAGGGTGAGCGCCGGCCCGAGCGCGCCCACGATCGCCGCGAGCGCGACGGCGGCAGCGCCCACCCCGATTAGCGTCGACCGCCAGCCGCGCGTGACGCCGACCGCCAGCACGATCGTCAGCGCCTCGACCATCTCGACGGCGCTCGCGAAGAACGCCGCCAGGAACAGGATCGTCGTGCTCATGCAGGCGAAGCTACAGGGCGGCCACGCTAGTGGCTCGCCGTGACGGTCGTCAGCGGATAGCCGAGGTGCGCCAGGCGCTGCGGGAGGTCGACGTGGAGCCAGTGCGAGACGTGCGCGGGCGGCGTCTCGAGGATGATCTCGTCGTACTGGCGCGTGCCGAGCTCGGCCAGGATGTCGTCGAAGGCGTTGGGGCTGGTCGCGACGCGCCCCTCGATCGAGACGTGGGCGACATCTGCGAACAGCGGCAGCGCCTCCTCGAGCATGTGCTCGCCTGCGCGGGTGTCCTGACTGATGCGGTCGAACGGCAGATGCGCCGGGTTCGGGACGAGCATGAAGAACTCGGCCACCCCGGCCGCCGCGCGCTGCCGGACTGCCTCGACGAGCGCGGGCGTGGCCGCGGTCTTGTTGGCCACGATCAGCACGCGCGGCGCGAGGTGGACGCGATCTGCGACGAGCGCCGAGTCCGGCTCGATCCGGTCGCGCTTCGTGATCGTCAGGAACACGACGACCGCCAGGATAGTGAGCAAGAAGATGATGCTGGTGGTCGTCGTGCCCAGCGCGAGGCCGCCGTCGGCGCGAGCCTGGGAGAGCTCATCGCCGATCGAGGCGCCCAGCGGGCGGGTCAGGACGTACGCCGCCCAGAACGCCAGGACGGCGTTCAGCCTGAACCGGAAGTGTGAGCCGTACACGACTGCGATCAGCCCGGCGAAGATGAGCGCCGACTTCCAGTAGCCGACGTTCAGCTTCTCGGCGGTGAGGTCTCCTGCCGCGGTGCCCAGCGCGAACGTGAACAGGAT
>JANXXF010000289.1 GCA_025350775.1 Actinomycetes bacterium | reverse complement strand
CCTTGAAGTGCGTGTGCGGCGTGATCGAGCCGGGCTTCGCGAGCACCTGGCCGCGCTCGACGTCCTCCTTCTTGATACCGCGGAGGAGTGCGCCGGCGTTGTCGCCGGCCCGCGCGAAGTCGAGCAGCTTGTTGAACATCTCGAGGCCCGTGACCGTCGTCTTCTCGATCTTCGGGTGGATGCCGACGATCTCGACTTCCTCGCCGACCTTGATCTGACCCTTCTCGATGCGGCCGGTGACGACAGTGCCACGGCCGGTGATCGTGAAGACGTCCTCGATCGGCATCAGGAACGGCTTGTCAACGTCGCGGACGGGCTCCGGGATGTAGGAGTCCACCGCGTCCATCAGCTCGACGATCTTGCTGACCCACTCGGCGTCGCCCTCGAGAGCCTTGGTCGCCGAGACCTGAATCACCGGAACGTCGTCTCCCGGGAAGTCGTACTTCGAGAGGAGCTCGCGCACCTCCATCTCCACGAGCTCAAGAAGCTCGGGATCGTCCACCATGTCGCACTTGTTGAGCGCAACGACGATGAACGGCACGTCGACCTGACGGGCGAGCAGGATGTGCTCGCGGGTCTGCGGCATCGGGCCGTCGGCGGCGGACACGACCAGGATCGCGCCGTCCATCTGCGCGGCACCCGTGATCATGTTCTTGATGTAGTCCGCGTGCCCCGGGCAGTCGACGTGGGCGTAGTGCCGGGCCTTGGTCTCGTACTCGACATGCGCGGTGTTGATGGTGATGCCGCGCTGACGCTCCTCGGGAGCGGCGTCGATCGAGTCGAAGGCACGGGCCGTTGTGCCGGTGCCGCTCTCCGCGAGGACTTTCGTGATGGCGGCGGTCAGCGACGTCTTGCCGTGGTCGATGTGACCGATCGTCCCGACGTTGACATGCGGCTTCGCCCGCTCGAACTTCTGCTTGCCCATAGCTCCTCGTCTCCTCTCTTACGTCCGTGCGTCGACGATGGCGCCCGCGATCGATTGCGGCACATCCTCGTAGCGCTCGAACTGCATGGTGAAAGTGGCACGGCCCTGGCTCATCGAGCGCAGGTCCGTCGCATAACCGAACATCTCCGACAGCGGCACCTTGGCTGTCACCGTCTGCGCGTTTCCGCGCGGCTCCATGTGCTCGACGCGGCCGCGCCGCGAATTGAGGTTACCCATGACGTCGCCGACGTAGTCGTCCGGTGTGACGACCTCGACGGCCATCACCGGCTCGAGCAGCTTCGGCCCCGCCTTGCGCATGGCCTCCTTGAAGGCGATCGAACCGGCGATCTTGAATGCGCGCTCGCTGGAGTCGACCTCGTGGTACTTGCCATCGATCAGTGACACGCGCACGTCGACGACGGGGAAGCCGGCGAGCACTCCGGACTCCATTGCCTCCTGGATGCCGGCATCGACTGCCGGGATGTACTCCTTCGGCACCGATCCGCCGACGACCTTGTCGAGGAACTCGTAGCCCGCGCCGGGCTCGCCCGGCTCCAGCCGGAGGACGACCACGGCGTACTGACCGGAGCCGCCGGTCTGGCGGATGAAGCGCAGCTCGTGCTTCTCGATCGTCCGGCCGATGGTCTCGCGGTACGCGACCTGCGGGCGGCCGACGTTCGCGGCAACGTTGAACTCGCGCATCAGGCGGTCGACGATGATCTCGAGATGAAGCTCGCCCATGCCGGCGATGATCGTCTGGCCGGTCTCCTCGTCGGAGCGGACGCGGAAGGTGGGATCCTCCTCGGCGAGGCGCTGTAGGCCGGCGGCGAGCTTGTCCTGGTCGCTCTTCGTCTTCGGCTCGATGGCGACCGCGATCACCGGATCGGGGAAAGACATCCGCTCGAGCACGATCGGCGCGTTGTCGGCGGCGAGCGTGTCGCCCGTCGTCGTGAACTTGAGGCCGACGGCGGCGGCGATGTCGCCCGCGCCGATGTCATCGCGCTCCTCGCGGTGGTTCGCGTGCATCTGGAGGATGCGGCTGATGCGCTCGGTCTTGCCGTTCGTCGTGTTCTGGACACGATCGCCAGCCTTGATCTTGCCGGAGTAGACACGGAAGTACGTGAGCTTGCCGACGAACGGGTCGGTCATGACCTTGAAGGCCAGGGCCGCGAATGGCTCGTCCTCAGAGGCCCGGCGCGACAGCTCGTTCTCGGTGCGCGGGTCGATGCCGTGGATCGCCGGCACGTCGAGCGGGCTCGGCAGGTAGTCGATGATCGCGTCGAGCAGCGGCTGCACGCCCTTGTTCTTGAAGGCGGAGCCGAGCACGACCGGCGTGATCTTGTCGACGAGCGTGCCCGCGCGCAGGGCGCGCCGCAGCATCGCCGGCGTGACCGCGTCCTCGTCGGTGAGGTACGTCTCCATCAGCTCTTCGTCGAACTCCGCGATCGCGTCGATCAGGAGATGGTGGTACTCGTGCGCCTGGTCGGCGAGCTCGGCGGGGATGTCCCCGACCTCCATCGCGGTGCCGAGGTCGTCGCCGTAGGTGATCGCCTGCATCTCGACGAGGTCGATGACGCCGCGGTGATGCTCCTCCTGGCCGACCGGGAGCTGGATGATCACCGGGTTGGCGCCGAGACGATCGATCATCGACTTGACCGCGGCGAAGAAGTCGGCGCCGGTGCGGTCCATCTTGTTGATGAACGAGATCCGCGGCACCTCGTAGCGGTTGGCCTGGCGCCAGACGGTCTCGGACTGGGGCTGGACGCCTGCGACCGAGTCGAAGACGGCGACGGCGCCGTCGAGCACGCGGAGGCTGCGCTCGACCTCGACCGTAAAGTCCACGTGCCCGGGCGTATCGATAATGTTGATCCGATGGTCGCGCCACTCCGCCGTCGTCGCGGCGGACGTGATCGTGATGCCGCGCTCCTGCTCCTGTGCCATCCAGTCCATGACGGCTGCGCCCTCGTGAACCTCGCCCATCTTGTGGGTGCGGCCGGTGTAGTAGAGGATCCGCTCGGTCGTCGTGGTCTTGCCCGCGTCGATATGGGCCATGATCCCGATGTTGCGGACGCGGTCGAGCCCGACTGTTGTGGAAGAAGCCATCTCTCTCTCCTGCCGCGCTACCAGCGGTAGTGCGCGAAGGCCTTGTTGGCCTGCGCCATCCGGTAGAGGTCGTCCTTCTTCTTGAACGCTGCGCCCTGCGAGTTGAGCGCGTCCATGATCTCGCCGGCGAGCTTCTCGACCATCGCCTTCTCGCGGCGGTCGCGAGCGTAGGAGACGAGCCAGCGCACGGCGAGCGTGCGGGCACGGCGCTGCGGCACTTCGATCGGCACCTGGTAGTTCGCACCGCCGACACGGCGGCTCCGCACCTCGAGCACCGGCGTGAGCGCCTTGATGGCACCCTCGAGCGCCTCGACTTGCGACTTGCCGGTCTTCTCGGTGACACGGTCGAGCGCGGCGTAGACGATCTTCTCGGCCGTCGACTTCTTGCCGCCGACCATCACGCGATTGATGATCTGCGAGACGAGGCGGGAGTTATGGACGGGGTCCGGCTCGAGCGGCCGGATGTGGATCTCTGCGCGACGTGGCATTAGGAGCTGACCCGCTTCGCGCCGTACTTCGAGCGCGCCTGGCGGCGATCCGAGACACCGGAGGCGTCAAGCGCCGCGCGAATGACCTTGTAGCGGACACCCGGGAGGTCCTTCACGCGGCCGCCGCGGATGAGCACGACGGAATGCTCCTGGAGGTTGTGGCCCTCACCCGGAATATAGGTCGTGACCTCCATGCCGTTCGTCAGCCTCACGCGGGCGACCTTCCGGAGCGCGGAGTTCGGCTTCTTCGGCGTCGTCGTATAGACGCGCGTGCAGACGCCGCGCTTCTGCGGGGCACCGCGCAGCGCAGGGGTCTTCGTCTTGGCGTTCTTGGTCGAGCGACCCTTGCGAACAAGCTGATTGACCGTCGGCAAACGAACTCCTGATACGTCGTGGTGGCACAAGGAAGAGCCGACAGCGAGCATGCTCCTGCCGGCCAAGCTCGGGAATGGTAGCGGACAGGCGACGCCCGCGTCAAAGAGAGCGCGCTACGCCACCACTCAGTTGAGCCTCAGGTACGGAACATACAAGGTGAGGTCGACGGAGCCCACCGGCGGCAGGTCGTCGCGCAGGCACGTCGCGGTGTCCAGGGCAGCCGGCTGGCGCGCGGCATTCCACGCCTCGAGCGCGTCCGCGCGGGCATACGCCATCAGCGCGTCGCGGATGGCAGGCGTCGCAACTCCCAGCGACAGCGAGCCGAGCGGCACAGCCCGGCCGATCGCCCGCACCGAGAAACGGCCTGCGGTGGTGCGCATACCCTCGACGACGCCCGTGGCGAACTGGAACACGCGCAGCGGCGCGATCGACGAGAGCGCAAAGCCCTGCGTGCGGCCACCGAGCCACGACGCCGCCGGGTTCGCCTCGACGAGCCGCACGGAGATATCGGCGTTGGCCGCATAGAACTCGGCGATCGTTGCGGCCGTCGGCTCCGGCACGGGCAGCGTCGCCTGGATGCGCGCGCGCCGGAGCGCGTCGGCGAGGATCGCGCGCGCCT